>JANQDY010000160.1 GCA_028278625.1 Thermodesulfobacteriota bacterium | reverse complement strand
AAACACCTGACCTTTGAGTTTGCCCGGGTACTTGCATCCGTACCCGGCAGTGATGAATCCTCCCATGCTGTGCCCCAGCATGAAAAGGGGCAAACCGGGGTTTTCATCTCCCGCTTTGTTAACGAAAAGATCGGCATCATCAATGAACTTGTGAAAATCGTCCAGATAACCCCGTTTTCCGCCGGACTTGCCGTGACCCCGGTTGTCGAACCGGTACACCCCGTATCCGAATTCGTTCAGTTTTTGAACCACGTAGTCATACCTTCCGCAATGCTCCGCAAGACCGTGGACCAAAACGATGATCGCTTTGGGGTTTTTTGGTATGTCTTTGACGTTAAACAGCTCCAGCCCGTCAGGGGCTGTGACCATTTTTTCTTCATGCATATTGTTCCTCCATATTCATTCCTATACTTACTAAAGATTTCTAACCTTTTACCGCTCCAAAGGTCAGCCCGCGAATGATGTACCGCTGCATGAACCAGGCGGCTGCCAGGGTCGGCATGATGGCCATGGCCGTGCATCCCGCCATAGCGCCCCAGTTCATGCCGGTGGCGGTCCAGAAAGTGGAGAGCCCGATATTGACCGTCCTGGCATGGGTTCTTGTAAAGAGAAAGGCGAACAAAAACTCGTTCCAGGAAAAGACCAGGCAGAAGATGGCGGTGATGGCCGCACCCGGTTTGATCACCGGGAAGATGACTTTACGGAAAATGGCCATCTGGCTGTGCCCGTCGATCATGGCCGCCTGCTCCAGCTCAACGGGAATCTCCCTGAAAAAGCCGTACAAGAGAAAAATGGCAAAGCTCATGTTGAAATAGAGATACAACATGGTGAGGCCGAAGGTGGTATCCAGAAGTCCCAGCGCCTTAAACCCGAAAAAGAAGGGAATGGCCGCCACGGCTCCCGGAAACATGCGGGTTGAAATGGTGATGAAGAGCAGGTGTCCGTGACCGGTGTTGTAACGGGAAAAGCTGTAGGCGGCGGGCAATGATACGATCATCACAAGGGCCGTGCTGGCAACCGCAACAATCAGGGTGTTAAAAAGCTCTCTGAAAAAACCGGTTTTGAAAAAGAGGTGATGGTAGTTTTCAAGGGTGGGGGAGAAGAGAAAGAGCTTTGTAATATCGGTGCTGTAAATGTCCGCGTTGGCCTTGATGCTTGTTAAATACATCCATACCAGGGGAAGGACAAAGACCAGAAGGACGATGGTGGTGCCGATCCAGAAGACCAGGGTTTTGGTTTTCATGATATTTTTCCTCCCTTATCCCTGTTGTTTCCCAAGGGCTTTCATCAACTGTCTGAACATGATGGCGCAGATCACCAGTGTCAGGAACAATGAAATGATGGCCATGGTGGAGCCCCTCCCGATGTCAAAATAGACGAAGGTCTGGCGATATACCTGCCAGTCCAGAAGTTCGGTGCCGGCCCCGCCGCGGGTGGTGCCGTAAAGGGGATCGAAAAGCCTGATCAGCCACATGGTTCTGAGCAGAATAATGATCATGATCAAGGGCATCAGGTTGGGCAGGGTAATCCGCCAGAAGGTGTACCAGGCACTGGCCCCGTCCACCAGGGAAGCTTCGAACATGTCCCTGGGAAGGCTTTTAAGACCCGCCAGGAGGACGAAGATGGAGAAAGGGGTCCACTGCCAGATGGAAATCATGGCAATGGTATAGAGGGCCCATTTGGGCGAAAACCAGAGCACCTTGGGCAGCCCGATCAGGTTCAAGGTGAGGTTGATCACCCCGAAATCGTATTGAAGAAAGAAGTTCCACATCATGGAAACCGCCAGGGGCGAAATGAGCAGGGGGAGGAGGATCAGGCCCCGAATGGGGTTCTGGCCCCTGAAATCCCGATTGAACATGACGGAGATGCCCAAGGCAATCGCCAGTTCGGCGCCGATACTGATGACCAGCACCTGCAGCGTCTTGAACAGGGCCTGCCAGAACTTGGCATCCCTTAAAACGTCCCGGTAATTTTCCAGCCCGATGAAAGAGGGGGGTTTTCGCATCCCCCATTCGTGAAAGGAGTAAAACAGGCAGTAGATCATGGGGTACAGCATGAATATGGCCAGCACCAGCAAAAGGGGCAGGATCAGGGTCCATTTATAGTACTTCTCGCTGGTGAGGGTTTCCCAGAGGGTCAGTTTTCCTGAGAAATCGAGCGGCGCAATGGTCTCCTTGCTCATGGCATTTCCTTTGACTGACATTTAAGCTACCTCTTAAAATGAAGGATATCCGCCGCGGCGGATATCCTTCAAAAGTGAACTATTTCTCTTCCCGAATGGGAAGCTCTCCAAATTTCTTCTGAAGTTTAATGGTTTCCTTGGTGATCCGTTTCACCATTTCATCGGGCGTGATTTTGTCGATGGCCGCCTCATGCAGTTCGATGATCTGCATTTCATAGATCTTGCCCATGGCCACGCTGTTGAAATGGAGATAATCGGAAACATACGGTTGCTGGGCCTTAAAGGCCTCGCTGTTGGCGGTGCCGCGCCTGCCGCATTTCTCCCACCAGTCACCGGATTTATACTTGGGGTTGTCCAGCACGTCACGCCGCACGGCCGAAAGACCCCCTTCGTGAATCTCCGTCTGGCAGTCAAAGGATCCGAAGTACTTGATCAGCCAGTAGGTGGCTTCGGGGTTCTTGCTGGCCTTGGCCACGGCTGTATGGAAATTGCCGACATAGGGCTGTTTTCCAACCACATTGGCGAGCCCCATTTTGCCCCCTTTGACTTT
The DNA here is from genome assembly GCA_028278625.1 of Thermodesulfobacteriota bacterium. The sequence continues at coordinate 6,680 of JANQDY010000160.1, read as the reverse complement.
GTCTTTGACGGATCCACCCCAGCTGTCCAGACTGGCATAGAAGAAGGGAATGATCATGCACTTGCCTTCCACGAACTGGGCGGTGGTGAAATCCCAGTGGCCGGTAAGACACCCGGGCGAAGCAAATTTGAGAAGGCTCTTGTAGTAGACCATGGAGTCTTTCAGGATCTGTTTGTCTTTCTTGGTGATGACCAGTTCTTTGGGGGAACCGTTTTTATCCCTTACAAGGGTTGCCCAGTGGCCGCCGGCCCCCCATACCAGGGAACTGAACTCGTCATTGATTTCAAAACGCCCGGCCATGAGCCCGAGACCATAGATGTTCTCTTTAAGGGGTTGGCCCTTGAGCGTCTCTCCCTTTTTCCGGGTGAAAAACGCCCCCTGGTCGTAGAGCTGCTGCCGTGTTGTGGCAGGTGCCAGTTCATACCCGTATTTTTTCTTGAAGTTGGCTTTTTCAGTGGGATCTTCAAAAACATCCTGGCGATAGGCCATGAACTGCTGGTAGTTCCAGTAGGGAATGCCGTACAAAACACCGTTTCTGTCCGAGCAGGTCCGGATCATGGTTTTATCAAATCCCGCAAGGTACGCGTCCAGGGCTTTCTCGCCGTTCGGCTCGTATTTCTTGGCCAGTTCCTTCAAGGGCCACAGAAACATGGCCCATTCATTGGTGGTGGAGGCTTCAACAATGATGGCGTCATAGGCCCCGGTTTCGCCCAGAAGCTCCACGTTCAGTTTGGGGTAGATGCTGGTCATGATGAGGGCTTCATAGGTGACCGGAACGCCCGTCTTTTCAGAAAAAGCCTTCATGTGGATGGGCATCAGCTTTTCCGCCACCGGCAGCCCGCCGAAAACGGAAACATGGATCGGCGTTTTGTTTTTGATCTCCGGGATGTCGTCAAGGGTGAATTTGTCAGCGGCAAATCCAATACCCGTCGTGGCAAGCAAAAAAAGACCGGCAAATGCGAGCCCCATAAATCTGTGTGTCCAATTCTTTCCTTTTTTCACGGTGATTCCTCCTTTATTTTTTTTCCAAAATGCCCAAACGAACGTCTTCTACCCTTTATCTCACCTCCTTTTATATGAATTGGTGATGCGTTATCCCGATTTCCGGGTTCTAAGGCTCCTCGGCAAAATAGGTGTTTCCCTGTCAAAAAGATGAATGTTCTCTTTCTTGAAGTAGAGTTCAACAGTGTCCCCGATCCGGCCCAGTTTGTGCCCTAAAATGGCCACGCTCATTTCCGTTTGATCGGGCAGCCTTACGGTCAATATGGCGTTTTCCCCCTGGAACTCCACCAGGTCAACGGCCCCTTTAAGGGTTGCCTCATCAGGATTTCCATCAAGATCGATCTCCTGGGGTCGGATGCCCAGGGTGACATGGGTCCCCACATATTCCTCCGAAACGTGGGCCTCCAGGGGAAAGACGGTCTTGTGCCCGTTGTTTTTGACCGATACATGGGTCGGGTCCTCAACCCTGGCGTCCACAAAATTCATCTGGGGTTCACCGACAAAGGTGGCCACGAACTTGTTGGCCGGCTGGTTCCAGATTTCGTCCACCGTCCCGATCTGTTGAAGGGCCGCGTGGTTCATGACCACCATCCGGTCGCACAGGGAGACGGCTTCCGCCTGGTCGTGGGTCACGTAGATGGTGGTGAGGCCCATTTCGTCATGGATGCGGCGTATCTGGGCCCGCATGACGGCTCTCAACCGTTGATCCATGTGGCTGATGGGTTCGTCCAGCAATGTGACCTTGGGTTCCCGGATCAAGGCCCGGGAAAGGGATACCCGCTGTTGATCCCCGCCGCTTAAGCCCGACGGCTTTTTTTCCAGAACATCGGTCACCCGTAGCTCCTGGGCAATGGCCTTCACCTTGCGCTCGATGGTCTGCTTTTCCATCCCCTGGGCCCTTAAGGGGTATGCGATGTTTTCAAAGACCGTCATGTGGGGATAGAGGGCATAGGACTCAAAGGCCAAAGCGATGTTTCGCTGGCTGGGACTCAGATGGTTCACGCGCACGCCGTCAAAGAGAATCTCCCCTTCCGTGATCTCCTCAAGACCCGCAATCATGCGGAGCGTCGTGCTTTTGCCGCTGCCGGAAGGTCCCAGAATGGCCAGGAACTCGCGGTCCCGAACCGTGAAATTAAGATCCCGGACAGCCACCACCTTTTTGCCGTAAACCTTGCCCACATGGATAATCTCAAGCTTGCTCACGTCTCATTCCTCATTTTATTTGCTAAGCGCTATGGTTTTCTTAAAGAACAGAAGGTGGTCCTGATCAAAGTCCAGCCAGACCTTTTCGGACATTTCAAAGGGGACTTTTCCTTCGATGCTCACCATGAGAAAAACGTTTTCCAGTTCAAAGGTGATCAATGTCCCTTCCGGTGTTCTGGCGATGGCGTAAACAGGGACCTCAAAGGCATTTTTGGATGTCCGCTCCCGGCTTGCCGTCACATGGAAGGACCGAATCCCCATGCGGACCGCATGCCCGCCGTTTTCACGCACCGCGGCTTTCCTGAGCGCTTCAAGCCGGTTCTTCCCGATCTCTATTTCAAAATCCCCGGTGCAACAGAAAACAGCGCCGTTTTTCTCCACCACATCCACGTCAATGAGATTGGTGGGGGGGTCACCGATGAATCTGGCAACAAAATCGGTGGCCGGCGTTTCAAATATCTCTTTGGATGTGCCCACCTGCTCCACATTTCCCCGGTTTAAGACGGCCACCCGGTCAGAGAGCCCCAGGGCCTCCCGGTAATCATGGGTCACGTAGATGATGGCCGTTCCCATCTGCCGGCTCATGCGCTTCAAAGATTTCTGGGTGGAGAACTTGAGCCTTGCATCCAAATGGGCGATCGGTTCATCCAGCAGGTACACCTGGGCCTTTCGGACCATGGCACGGGCCAGGGAAACCCGCTGTTTTTCACCTCCGCTCAACTGGACCGGTTTTCGATCCAGCAGCCGCTTTATGCCCAGGAAGTCGGCAATCTCCTCCACCCTTTTTCGTTCCTCGCCAGGGCCCAGCTCCGCTTTGGCCTGGGGGGTGGTCAGGGGAAAAGCGATGTTCTCATAGACCGTAAAGTGGGAATAGAGATTGTAGGTTTCAAAGGCCATGGCCACGTTCCTCACCTGGGGGCGAAGGTCGTTCACCGGCTGATTGTTGAAGTAAATGGTTCCAGACGTGGGCTTCTCAATGCCCGCCACCATCTTCAAAATGGTGCTCTTGCCGGCACCGGCCGCTCCCACGATGGAGAGAAACTCGCCGTCCTTGCACCGAAGGTTCACATTTTCCACCGCGATCTTCCGGCCAAAGGCCTTGGTCACGTTTTCAAGCCTTACGCTGGCCATGACTAACTATCCTCCTCATCTTCTTCCCGGGGACCCCAGGTCACCAAACCCAAAAAAACCCCAAAGGCGATCAGGACCCCCAACCACAGGGGAACGAACAGCTCCAGAACCCCCAGCCACAGAAGCATGATCCCAACAAAACTCATGATGCCCCAAAACAGCCAGTTCCCCCATGTCATGTGCGGTAACATATTTCAATTCCTCCCGTTTCAATCCCTCCCTTAGAATCCCTCTTGGGAGTTCCAAGATACCGTTTTCCTGCTGCAGAAAGCGATTATGCACCACAGGTCAGGATGGTCTGTTTTATCAGGGCCTTCGCGGCCTGGACCATGTAAGCGTTGTCATCCAGGGGTGTGGCGTCGCCAGTGACGCTTTCCGCCGCGGCTTCAGCGGCGGTTTTATTCAAGTTCTTCCCTAAAAGGGCCTCCTCCCCTTTAAGCGCACGGTACGGTTTTACATACACGGCGTTCAGGCAGATCCTTGCGGCATCCACCAACCCTCGTGTTTGGGAAATCATTGCGGCACTGTTAACAATGGGAAAATCGATGGATTTTCTGAGCGCGAATTTGAAAAAGGCGCTTTTCGTTCCTTTGGGAGGCGCCGGAATTTGAAACTCAGTGACCAACTCATCCGGGTCCAGCACGGTTGTTTTGGAAACGTCCACCTGAAAGAAATCCTCAGCTCTAAGGGTTCTTTTGGATGTTTTGATTTTGGCGTCTAATGCAATGAGTGCCGGTGCCGTGTCGCTGGGGTGCACGGCGATACACCCGTCGCGCACGCTGCCGCCGAAAATGGAATGGTATCGGGTATCACCTTTCAGGGCGTAACAGCGGCCACCCCCTTTTCGAAGGCAAGGAAAACGGTTTTCCGGATTTCGATAATACCAGCACCGGATGTCCTGGCACATATTGCCGCCCAAGGTTCCCATCTCCCTCAAATGGGGAGAGGCCGTCCTTCGGGCCGCGTCTGCCAGTGCCGTGTACCGCTCCCTTATGATTGCGTGGTGCGCAATGTCCTCCAGAATGGTCAACGGTCCTATTTTCAGAAAACCATCCGCTTCATTGATGGTGTCGAGCCCTGGAACGGTCTTTAAATTGATGAGTGCTTCGGGATAATCAGGAAGAATGCGGTCTTTCATTTTTCCCAAGATGTCCGTGCCTCCGGCAATGACATGGGCTCTTCCCTGATATCGCCTCAACAACGAAATCGCTTCCCCAATGGTCGATGCATTGAAATGTGCAAAAGTCTTCATGCCAATCTCCTATATTTTGCCTAAGGCCCTTAGCACCCTTTCGGGGGTAATGGGATAATCGTCGATCCATACGCCGATAGCGTTATATACGGCCGGCCCCATGAGAGCGGGGATCATGGTGGATACGTCTTCACCGATACCCGTCAAACCGTAGGGGCCAAAACCGAGCCTCGACTCCATCAGAAGGGTGTCGATGGGGCCGCAGTCTTCGATGGTGGCGATCTTGTAATCCAGCAGGTTGCCGTTCAGCATCACGCCGGTTATGGGATCATGCACCACTTCTTCCCACATGGCCCGGCCAACGCCCATGTAGGTGCCGCCGTACATCTGTCCTTCACAGGCCATGGGGTTGATGGCCTTGCCCACGTCGTTTACGTTCACCACCCGATGGATGAGGATTTCGCCGGTTTCAGGATTCACTTCAATCTCCATGAAGTGGGCCTGGCGGATGAACCGGGGGCGGACCCCCCCCCGGTAGGCCCCCACCTGGACGTGGTAGCTGTGGGTGAAGAGCGGTTCGCTGAAAGGGGTTCTCTCGGTGCCGTAAAGTTCATAAAAAGCCAGGGGCCCTTCGTCCCCCGAGGGACCCACCAGTTCCGCAAAGGTCAGCTTCTTGGATGGGTCTTTCTTAACAAAAATGACACTCTCCCTGATGTCCAGATCTTCCGGTTTCATACCCGGAAAAAAGGGAGGATAGCTTCCCCGCTGGGTAACGGCCCTGGGACTCGTTACGGCATCAAGGATCTTTTCCCTCAGCATTCTCGCCGCATGCCGGACCGCAAAGCCGTTCACGCTCATGTTGGTGGAGGAATCGGGGGTCATGGTGAAAAAGCCCGGATCCACCTGGGGGCGGTAGAAGACATCTTCTATTTTCATGCCGATTTCATCCGCCGCGACCTGGCAATAGGCGGTCTCGGCATTGACCCCGTTATCGCACCGCATGCCCAGAATGCTCAGGGTCCCGTCGTTTCGTTCGAGACGCATGGCGATTTCACCGGAGCCGGCGGAGTCTTCCCACTCATGGTTCCAGGTGAAGCCCAAGCCGTGAAAATTGCCGTTTCGAAGCTGCTTTTTCCCCGGCGGGTGCCATTTTTCGTCCCATTTGATGGCGTCCTTTCCCTTTTTGATGCATTCGCGAAGGCTGTCGGTCTCGGGAAACCCCATCCTGGTCTTCTCTTTTTTGGCCCATTCCATATCATGCCCATGGACGCCGTCGTTTTTGAGGGCCACATCTATGGGATCCATTCCCAGTTCAGCGGCCACATGGTCAAAGACCAGGGTCAGGGTGTGGCAGTTGGGCAGCTGCTCGCAGCGGACCGCCGTGTTGGGACCCTTGTTCACCAGGGCCAGGGACCGCTTGCCATAGATATGGGGAATGGTGGTACACTCTTCCAGATGAAGGGTCGGACCCTGACCGCCCCACATGGGATTGGCATAGACGGTCTCTCCCGTGACCGCCAAAATGGTGCCGTCTTTTTTGAAACCCACCTTGTATTGGTGGACCCCTTCGTCCATGGATCCGCCATAGAAATCCTCTCTTCTGGTAAAGGTCCATTTGACCGGCCGGAGGGTCCGTCTGGCAAGGATGGCCGCACAATAGTTGCCGGCCAGGTTCCAGCCGAACTGGGACCATCCACCGAAGCTGGCCCCCTGGTACAATATGTGCAGTTGTATCCGGTTCATGGGAATGCCGCCGAACCAGGAAGCCACGGCCCGTTTAACAATATGGGGCCGCTGCTGTTTAAGCCAGATCTCGGGGTATTGGCCGTTCCAGCGCCACACACCGCAGGGTCGTTCCGGACTGACGTAGGTGTGCTGTGTTCTTCGGGAGGTGAATTCAATCACCACATCGGACGCTTGAAACCCTTTTTCCACGTCGCCCCGGCCGGATTCATAAGCCGCTTCCAGATTGCCGTCCGGGTAATCTTCGGGGTTGGCCAAGGGCGCGCCCGGTTTTAGTGCCGCTACCGGGTCCAGTACAAAAGGGCGCTGTTCCCACTCCACTTCCACCAGTCGCAATGCTTCTTCCGCAATGTCCTCGGAATCAGCCACCAGGGCAACACCCACCTCTTCGCCCTGAAAATGGGCCACC
>JANQDY010000021.1 GCA_028278625.1 Thermodesulfobacteriota bacterium | reverse complement strand
CCCCAGGCAACATGCTGAAAAGTTTATGAAAAATCAAAATTGGCGGCTTTTTTGAAAAATTTCCAATTTTTTTTGATCCTTATATCGGAATTCCAGTTCAAATAAAAAGGCCAATCACAACATCCTGTATCCCAATTGCGACATTTACCTTGCAGATCAAGGATAACCGGTGATAGGAAAATGTTGCGGATATGTGTTAGAAATCAGGGTCTAAAACCCGGGACACCCCCTGTTTTTGTTCGGAGACGGGCATGAGACCCCAAAAAGGGGCGAATAACTTGGTGTTGAGGAGGACATCATGAAAGGGAGATTCCTTGGAGGTATCGCCGGCGTGCTGATCGCCCTCGGTTTGGTGGTCTGGGTTGCCAACCCGACGGTGGCTCAAACCACCCCCACGGCAAAGGGCGATGAACAGCAGCCGGCCCTTCCCGACTCCCTGAAAGAGGCCCTTAAACGGGATTACGGGAAAAAGCATGCAGGGCTCACCGATAAGGAAAAGGAGACGATTCTCCGGTCCGATACCTCCGATGACAGGAGGAAAATGCCGGCGGAAGGAAAGCTGGTGGAATTAAGAAACAGACCGATCACCTTTTACGGGAAGGTGGTGGACCAGACCTCCAAGCCGGTGCCCGGAGCCGTTGTTTTCATGGAGGTTGAGGAAGAAATTTTGGTGGGGGAGGGGTTACACGCCAAAAAGGCCGTCCTTCACCAGTGCAAGGTCTCCACCGATGCGGCGGGGACCTTTGTTATCAGGAATGTGGTGGGGTGGCGGATCAAGTTGAAAGATATTCGCTCACCGGGGCATCGCTTTGATCCCCACAAACAACCCTCCACCTGGTTCTTTCCCGTGACCCATCCCTCCAATCTCAAGGCGAAATATTACTTCCGGCAGAACCCGAAATTCCCTGTCATTTTTTTGCTCAAACGGAGAGCCCCTTCTTCATAAGACCATTCATGCGCAAAGAGATAAGGCAAGTGGCATCAGCTGCCTTTCCGCCATGATGATCCTTCAAGGGGCGATCAGTCCGTTCTGAATGGCAAAGCGGGTCAGTTCGGCGTTGTTTCTGAGATTCAGTTTTCGAAGGAGCCTTAAGCGATAGGTGTCCACCGTTTTGATGCTGATGAAATAGGCCTCCGCGATTTCGCGGTTGGTATGTCCCTGGGCAAGGCGTTTTAGGACCTGGACTTCTCGGTCAGAGAGGGCATCCACCGGAGAAAGACCCTCCTTTCCCCTGGCCATGCGCATGGCCAGCACCTCCGCGGCGGATGCCGTCAGGTAACGCCCCCCCTCGTGAACCTTTCGAATGGCTTTGACCAGATCCTCTGATACGGATTTCTTGGTGACATACCCCATGGCCCCGGCGGATATGCAACGGACCACATACTGCTCCTCCTCATGCATGGTCAACATCAAGATGGGTAGGACCGGATAGAGATCATGGATCTGTGCCACGGCTTCCAGGCCGTCCATGCCGGGCATGGTAATATCCATCACCACCACGTCCGGACAATCCTTCTGAACCGCATGAATGGCCTCATGGCCGTCTTGGGCCTCCGCCGTCACCGTCATATCGCCGGCATCTTCAATAATGCGCCGAAGACCGTCCCGAACAATGCTGTGGTCATCCGCCAGCAGTACCTTGATCATCTTCTTCGTGCTCCTGTTGACCTGTTAAAGGGACGGAAAAAACAATTCGGGTGCCTTCACCGGTTCTGGACTGGATATCCAGCGTCCCTCCCGCCAAAATGGCCCGTTCGCGCATGCCCGCAATGCCCAGGCCCTCGGACTTCATGGCCTTTTTGGGATCAAACCCGCAGCCGTTATCCATGATGGAGAGGACCAGAAGCGCCTCCACCATTTTGATGTTCACGTCCACGTGAGTGGCGTGGGCGTGCCTTGCCACATTGGTCAATGCTTCCTGCACAATGCGGTAAAGGGCCGTTGACAACATGCTGTTCAGGGGCGGGACGGTTTTGTGCTTGAAAATGGCCGCGATTCCCGACCTCTTTTCAAACTCCGCCATGTACCAGTCCACCGCGTCAATAATGCCCAAGTCGTCCAGCACCTTGGGCCGAAGCCGCAATGCCATTCTCCTGACATCGTCAATGGTCTTGTCAATGAGGTCGCTCATGACGCCGGCCCTTTCACCGGCATCGGGCAGTTTTGTTTCCAGTTTCTTATGCAACCAGGCCGACTCCATGCGCAACGCCGTCAGCATCTGGCCCAATTCGTCATGCAGTTCCCGGGCAATGGCGGCACGTTCTTCTTCCTGGCCATCCATGATACGGGCGCCAAGACGCCTCAGACGATCCTGGGCATCCTTCAGTTCCGTGATATCGGTGGCGATACTGCAAATGCTCTGAGCAGACCCTTTTTCATCGAATATGGGGAATTTCACGGAGAGGTATGTGTGCATGCCATCGGCCAGGGGAATCTGCTCCTCCACCTGGATGGGCCGCTTTTCCTTCAGGATCTTCAGATCGGATTCAAGGAACATGGCCGCTATTTGATCCGGAAAGATGTCATCATCGGTCTTTCCTCGAATGCCCGATTTCTTGATGCCGAAAAGCTCTTCAAAACGGGAATTTACCAGCCGGTACTGTAGGTTGCTGTCTTTCACAAAAACCACGGCAGGCGTGTTTTCCAAAATGCTGGTAATCTCTTCGGTCCTTTCCCGTACCTGGATTTCCAGCTCTCTGGAATACTGACTCAACGTATCTTTTGCCTTTCGGAGCGCCTGCTCGCTCTCTTTCTGTTCCGTGATGTCACGGCTGAAAATGGCCACGCGGACCACCTGATGGTGTTCGTCCAGAACCGGATACAGATTGCTGTCCCGCCATCTTCCCTCGCGCACATCCTGGTAGCGGACCGGTTTGCCCGATTTGATGACCTCTTCGTGATGGATTCTCCGGGTTCTGGCAACATCCGTGGTAAACTGCCCATAAACATTCATTCCCACCAGTTCATCCGCGGGTTTGCCCAGGGCCTTTACCGCCTCCGTATTCAAGGCCAGAATCTTCCCGCTCTTGTCCACCAGAAGAGCACTTTCGGTGGGCGCGTTCAAGAGTGCCAAAGCGGTCTCCTCGCTCTTCTTAAGGGCTTCTTCGGCGGCCCGACGGCGCAATATGTCATGACTGGCCTTTCGGTACAAAAAGAACACGCAGCCAACAACCAGAACAAAAAGGGTCACGATGACGGGAAGGGTTGTGCGGAGCAAGGGATTGAAAATCCGGGCGGATATGGATTTGGGATCTTGAAGAAAGACGATCTGCCACCCCGGATAATTCAAAATGGGCGTCTCCCGGATGAGGTATCGTTTTCCGGACTCATCCTGTGCGTGAACGGAATCCTCCTTTGCAAAACCGCTCCACTTCCAGGGACCGCTTCCGAACTGTTTGGATTTGGCTATCTCCGAGGCCTTCTGGGGTGGGAGTTCCCATAATAGATGGTAGAGCAGGTTTTTACGGTTGCTCATGAAGATCATACCTTCGGGATCGGTCAACAGGACAATCCCCTCGTAGGCTTCCGGGAACTCCTTTTCAAGGGAATCAATGCCTGTTTTGATCACAGCCACCCCCAAAGGATTCTCCTTCCCGTTGCCGTATATGGGACAGCTGTAGTAGACACCGCGTTTTTTGGATGTCACCCCCAGTGCCATGTAGATGGCGGGGAAACCGTGAATGGCTTTCTTGAAATAGGGCCTGAAGGCATAATTTTGCCCTAGGAAACTGTCGGGATCTTTCCGGTTGCTGGTTGCGACGGTATTCCCTTCCTGGTCAATCAAGTAACAGACATCCGCCCTAAGCGCCTCATTGAAGTGGTCCAGCACCGCGTTGGCCCTCATGTGGTCCATATCGCCATTGTTGTTGAGGGCCTCTCTTGTTTCAGCGAGGCCCGCCAGAATCCTGGCAGGTTTCATGTTCTCGGAGAGAAACGAAGAAATGCGGTTTCGAAGTGCCTCCGCTTTCAAAAGCGCCTTGCGGTCGGCTTCTTTCAGCGCCGATCTTTTGGAGGAAGCATAGTACTGATATCCGGCGACGCCCGCCGAAAAAAAAGCCAGCAAGGAAAGGACCAGCAGTATGGCACGAAGCCTCATGTTCCCATGACCTCCCGAGTAGAAGATATTCTTTTTGTGAACGGATCGTCAATCTGTTTATTCCGGCGCAACAAAGGGCCATGGGATGCTGCCGTCTCTTTGATAATTTGCCTTGTAAAGTCGCCACCCATCCGATATGTTGAAAACAATTTCCTTCACATCAACGGTTTTGAGAATTCATATGACAGAGCCAGTGGAAACGGCAAACCAGCTTCTGGTGCGAGCACATCGCATGTACCAAAAAATGGTGCGCCACCCCCATCTAACGGATGCCATGAGGAAGATCTTCCGCTCCGCGCTCATGGAAAAAGCTGCCGTCGATCCGGAACAGATCATTCAAAAGGGTGTCAATGCCATGGAAGTGGAGCAGCCCAGCACAACCGCCGGCGACCTTCGTGATTACGCCGATGCGGCCCTCGATCTTGCCATGGTGCGGCACTTCGACGACGGTGAGATCGACCAATACATCAATCTTTCCCGGAAAGAGGATCGGCTTCGAAATCTGATCAAGGTGGTCAACAAGGAAGGTGTCACATCACTGGGAATCAAAAAGGCACTGCAGGAGTTTTGTGAGATCCCCGAAGGGAACACTTTTGTTCCCCCCAGTGATTCCGAAGGCGTCCGCGTGGCGCTGATCAACCATTTCATCTCAAACCAGATCCCTTTTCTGGGCATTGCCAAACAACACATCACCATTCGCGATATCCATGAAATGGTTGAACACTCCTCTTGGAGCCCCAGGCATCCCGGACGTATCGGGGGAAAGGCCGCGGGCCTTTTGTTGGCCTACCGCATCGTTCTTCCGAGGCTTTCGGACCGGGACCCCGAACTGGAACGTTATGTGGCCATTCCGGAATCCTACTATTTCAATTCCGGCATCTTTTCCGATTTTCTGCACCACAACGACCTGTATGAACTGCATACCCACAAATACAAAACCCACGATGATATCGCCAGCGCCTATAAGGAAATCCCAAAGCATTTTCAAAAGGCCACGTTCCCCAATGATACCTCCGAGATATTTCGAAAATTCCTTCAAGAAATGGGCGAACACCCGCTCATTCTTCGCTCCTCCAGTTTGCTGGAGGACAACTTTGGACATGCGTTCTCGGGAAAGTACGATTCCGTCTTCATTTCCAACCAGGGAAGTCTGGAGCAACGGCTCAAGGAATTCACTGCCGGCCTAAAATTGGTTTTGATGAGCACCTACGGCCCGGCCCCCATCCTGTATCGCAAAGAACGGAAGTTGCTCGATTTTGACGAACGCATGAGTGTTCTGGTGCAAAAGGTGGTGGGCCGCCGATTCGGTGATTACTTCTTCCCTTTTGCCGCCGGCGTGGCGTTTTCCTTTAACGGGTATGGATGGACCCCGCGCATTCGGCAAAAAGAAGGGCTCATTCGGCTGGTGATGGGACTGGGTACCCGGGCCGTGGAACGGGTGGGCGATGATTATCCCAGAATGATCCCCATCAGCCACCCTCTCTTGAGGCCCGAAGTGGATGCTTCTCAGATTCAGAAATATTCCCAGAAAATGGTGGACCTTCTGAATCTCAAAACAAAGCAACTGGAATCGGTCCCTTTTTTTGACCTGGCAAACCGCATTGATCATCCGGATCTCTATTATGCGGTTTCAATGAATCAAGACGGGAACATGACGGCCCCCATGTTCAAAGATGCCAGGTTTGATCTAAGGCGCAGTTGCCTCACTTTCCAGAACTTTTTAACCAAAACGCGCTTCATGAGCATCATGAAGAAAATTTTAAAAAAGCTGGAAAAGGCCTACGGCCGGCCCGTGGATGTGGAATTCGCCTGGGATGGGGACCGGTTCTATCTGCTTCAATGCCGCACCCTCTCTTTGCGGACCCAAGGGGACACCGTTTCCCTGCCCGAGGATATTGATGAAGACCGGACACTTTTTACCAACAACCGCGGCATCACCAACGGCGTTGTCAGAAACATTGAATACGTGGTCTACGTGGATCCCAGGGCCTACGACGGAATCTCCGATTATGAAGAAAAGATCGCGGTAGGCCGCCTTGTGGGACGGATCAACCGCTTGCTGGAAGGGAAACGCTATGCCCTTTTGGGTCCGGGCCGCTGGGGCAGCAACGATATCAATCTGGGTGTCAGGGTTGGATACGAAGACATTAACAACACGCTTGTCCTGGGTGAAATCGCTTTTGCCACCAACGGCAGCAGACCGGAAGTCTCTTACGGTACGCACTTCTTCAACGATTTGGTGGAGGCCGACATCATTCCCATCGCCATCTATCCGGAAGAGAAGGGGACCTTTATCAATGAACGGTTTCTCCTTCTAGCACCCAACGAGCTTTCAAAAACGGTTCCGGATATGGCACGGCACGAGGACGTGGTTCATTTGATCCACATGCCGAGTGCGGCGGACGGCAATCTGCTGCACATTTACCAGGACGCTCAAAATCAGGAAGGCATCGGCTTTTCAGCACCGCCTGCCTGAATTATGAGAATCCGGCGAAACAATTTTTTCCCGAGATGAAATTTTTTTCACTTTTATCCTTGACATCCAAGGCATTATTTATTAGCTTTCCGCTGAATTTTCAAGGGATTCACCAAAATCAATCTAAAAACACGAGGAGTTACCAAACCATGTTCAAAAGAGGGAAACTTGGGGGATTGGATGGGGGGATGTATCGCCCGTTGACAGACTCGGACATCCTGTCCATGCACGAGGCGATCGTAACGCTGATGTCGGACATCGGCATCAAGGTGGCCAATCAGAAGGCCTTTGAACTGTTCAAGGACAAAGGGCTTAAGACGGATGAGGAGAAATCCCTGGTCTTCATGTCCCAGGATTTTGTGGAGGACTGCATTGACGCGGCGCCTTCCGAACTCGTCCTTTACGGCCGCGGCAACCCGGACAACAACATCATCGTGGGGGACAAGCGGGTCCATTTCGGTAGCGGCGGCACCGCGCTGAACATCCTGGACCTGGAAACGGGTGAAAAAAGGCTTTCCACCCTTAAGGACGTACAGCAGGTTTCAAGGCTCCTGGATTACCTGAACAACGCCCATTTTCAGGTGATTCCGGTTTACCCCAACGACCTGCCCATCGAGCAGGTGGACATCAACCGGTTTTTCGCCGCCATCAACAACACCAACAAGCACGTCCAGGGCGGCGTGTACACGGTGGAAGGGACCAAAGAGGTGGTGGAGATGGCTTCGATGATCGCGGGCGGCCTTGAGAAGCTCCAGGAGGAGCCGTTCATCTCTTTCATCACCTGTGTCATCAGTCCCTTGGAAATCGACCAGGTCTACGGCGACCTGCTCATGACCTGCGCCGAATCCGGTCTTCCCCTTTCCATTCCGGCCGAACCGCTGACGGGCGCCACCGGCCCCGTTACCATCGCCGGCAACGTGGCCAATCTGTGTGCGGAAACCCTTGCGGGCCTCTGCCTGGCCCAGATCGTCAACAAGGGGACCCCGATCCTGATGGCCTGCACATCCACCTCCACTGACCTCCGGACCATGGGCTATGCATCCGGGTCGGTTGAAGAGGGCCTCATCAACGCCTGTGCGGCCCAGATGGCCCAGTACTACGGCCTCCCCTTTTACGGAACCGCCGGCCAGTCCGACGCCAAAATTCTGGATGCCCAGGCGGGATTCGAAGGGGCCATCACCAACCTGCTCGTGGGAATGGCAGGGGGCAATTTCATCCATGACGCCCTGGGCTTGCTGGAATTCTGCATGACCGCATCCTACGAAAAATACGTCATGGACAACGAAATCATCGGCGAAGTGATGCGCGTCCTGAAAGGGGTACGGGTCACCCCGGAGACCCTGGCCCTGGACGTAACGGCATCCGTAGGACCCGGTGGCAACTTCATCCAGGAAGATCACACCTTCGAACACATGCGGAACGAGCATTTCGTTCCTGTGGTAGCGGACCGGCAACAGCGGGAGAACTGGATGGCCGCGGGCGCAAAAGATACCTATGCCCGGTGCCACGATATCGCCCTGGACGCCATCGAGAATCACAAACCCATTGCCGTGGACGAAGAGATCATAAAGGCCATCCGGGCCAAGTTCCCCAACTTCGTGCAGTAGCGGAAGCCGGGAGTCCCGGAGTGAACCGTTGTCATGGGGCGACGGCTGGGTAAAACAGGAGTACCGACACAAAGTTCGCTTATAATTTTTTCATGGAGGAACAAATAAAATGGCTGATTTGACGGATATCGTCGACGCGGTATTTAAAGGCAAGCTCAAAGACATCGAAGGTATTGTCCAGAGCGCCCTGGACGGCGGAATAGACGCCAACCAGATCTTAAACGACGCGCTGGTTAAGGGCATGGACGTGGTCACTATGAAATGGAAAGAGGGACAGATCTTCGTGCCCGAGGTGCTCCGGTCCGCCAAAGTCATGCAGCTGGGCATGGATGTCATCAAACCCCATCTGCTGGGCGACGAACTTAAGGCAAAAGCGCAGTATGCCATCGGAACGGTCAAAGGGGACCTGCACGATATCGGCAAGAATCTTGTGGCCATGATGCTGGAAAGCGTTGGCTATGAAGTGATCAACCTGGGTATTGATCTCGATCCCGGCGTTTTCGTGGAACAGGTTGAAAAAGGGGTTGAATGCCTCGGCATATCCGCCCTTCTCACCACCACGGTTCCCCAGATGAAGGTGATCATCGATTCCATAGAAGAAGCGGGGCTCAGGGACAAGTGCAAGATCTGGGTCGGCGGAGCGCCGGTAACCCAGGAGTACGCCGACGAAGTGGGCGCCGATTTTTACGCGGTGGATGCGGCCCATTGCATCGACCAGTTGAACAGCATCTACAGCTAACGGATGCCGCGGTGACCGACGGCGGGTGTTCCGCTGCCTCCGGAAATGACAAGCGGGGGCATGGGCCTTAGACGTCCGCCCGCCGATTCAAAAACCGGCAGCCCTCATCCACCGGGAGCCCCATAACGGTTCCGGGCGGCTGAGGGCTGTCTTCGTTCTAACAGTGAGGTGAAGATCATGATCATTATCGGAGAGAGAATCAATACAAGCCGCAAAGCCATCAACGAGGCGATGGAGCGGCGCGACAAGAAATTTTTCCAGGATGAAGCCACCAAACAGGAAGCAGCGGGAGCCTCCTACATCGATGTCAACTGCGGGTCGCGGCTCAAGTCGGAATACGATGACTTCCTCTGGCTCCTTGAGGCGGTTCAGGAAGTGATATCCATCCCCGTCAGCCTCGATAGTCCCAGCACCCGGGTGCTGGAGGCGGGGCTCAAAAACGTGGACAAAAGGCCCCTGATCAACTCCATTACCCTGGAGAAGGAGCGGTTCGAAGACGTGGCCCCCATCCTCGAAGGGAACAAGGCGGATATCATCGCCCTGTGCATGGATGATGAGGGCATTCCCAAGAACGCTCCCAGGATTGTGGAAAACGCGGTCCATCTGGTGGAGAAGCTGGAAAAACTGGGACTCAACCGTGAAGGAATTTTCCTGGACCCGCTCATTCAGCCTTTGAGCGTTGACACGGAAAACGCCAACATGGCCCTTGGTTCCATCAGCACCATCATGACCCGGTTGAACGGCGTGCATACTACCTGCGGGCTCAGCAACATCAGCTACGGACTCCCCGAGCGTTTCCTGGTGAACCGTACTTTCATAGTCCTTGCCATGGCCAATGGGCTCGATTCGGCGATTATCGACCCCCTGGACAGAAAGATGATGACCAACGTCATCACCGCGGAAACCCTCCTTGGAAAAGATGAGTATTGCGGCGATTTCATAGAGGCCATGCGGGAAGGGAAGCTGGAATCGTAAACAGATGGCGGAAGCAAACAGCAAGAACCGTGGCGGGTTGGGCCTTGGCATTGATGTGGGTGGAACCTTCAGCGATTCCGTGCTCATCGACATGGGCCAAAGAACCGTCTTGTCCAAGGCCAAAAGCGCCACCACCCACGACAATCTGATCAAGGGAATCGAGCGGTCCGTGGGACTGTTGGACAGGTCCCTGTTTCCCGGAATTCGCCTGGTATCCCTTTCGACGACCCTGGCCACCAACGCTCTGGTGGAGGGAAGAAAAAGCCGCATCGCGGCCATATTGCCCGGATACAAGCCTTCGCTCTGTCCCGAGGCGTTCCTGAAAGACATACATCTGGTTGCCGGCGGGCACACGGCCGAAGGTGAGGAGGCGGCCCCCCTGGATGTTGAGGCGGTGCGCCGAAAAGGGTGACTGGGTCAACATCGACTTCAAGGGTTCGCTCGACGGCAAGCCTTTTCCGGG
>JANQDY010000017.1 GCA_028278625.1 Thermodesulfobacteriota bacterium | reverse complement strand
ATCTCCTTCAGGCTTTCCCCTTCCCATGAATAACGATGCCAGTTGACACCCAGACGGTCCTGAAAGAACATGGCATTCTCCCGGGAGACAAATGAAGGGATGTTCACGCCGTTTGTCACATGACCGATGGGGATTTCCGCCTCCGGCCGCTCGGGCCATACGGCCTGCCACATGCGCCGGGCCACCCGGCCGTGAAGCTCACTGACACCGTTCAAATACTGGCTCATTTTAAGACCCAGAATGAACATGGAAAGCTTACCGTTATCACCTGCTCCGGCATGTTTTCCCCAGGAGAGCATTTCCTGCACCGAAACCCCCAGCCGTGGCTCTAAGGGGTGTAAATACGGTCTCACCAGTTCCGGTTCAAATTCGTCATGTCCCGCGGGAACCGGCGTATGGGTCGTGAACACTGTGGTGCGGGGAATGATCTCCCTGGCCGTTTTTAGATCGACGCCTTCCGTCTCCATGGTCTGGGCCAGCCGTTCGAAGCTGGAAAATGCGGGATGACCCTCGTTCATATGAAAGACCCTCGGTTTGATTCCCACGGCCTTGAGCGCCATGACGCCGCCCACGCCCAAAAGCATCTCCTGAGCGATACGGACCGCCGGATCGGAGACATACAATCTTGCGGTGATGTCCCGAATGGCCGGCGAATTCTCACGCAGGTTGGTGTCCAGGAGAAAAAGCGCCACCCTTCCCAGCAGGACTTTCCAGATCACCGCCCGAATGGGGTCACCCGGCCCCTGTATGGTGAGCCGAACCTCCCGGCCCCGACCGTCCCGGATTTTTTCAAAAGGGAGATGATAGATATCCGTTTCAGGATATTCCTCCTGCTGCCAGCCGTCCTTATTGATCCGCTGGTGAAAATAACCGTAACGGTAGAAGAGCCCCACGCCCACGAGGGGAAGGCCCAAGATGGACGACGCCTTGAGATGATCGCCGGCCAGAATGCCCAGGCCCCCCGCAAAGATGGGAAGGGTTTCGTGAATCCCGAATTCCATGGAGAAATAGGCAATGGCCCCTTCCTGTCCGTAGTTCTCCTTGTAGGCATCCGGAAGGGATGCGTTTGTTCTTTCCTCAAAAAGCGTTTTGACTCTGGCCTGATGGTCCAGAAAACCGGTATCCGTGGAAAGCTCTTCGAGACGTTTCTGAGAAACGTTGGCCAGGAGCAACACCGGGTTTCGGCCTGTTTTTTCCCACAATTCCCAGTCAATGCGGCGAAAAAGCCCTCTCGCATCCAGTTCCCACACCCACCAGTAGTTATTGGCGAGCACTTCAAGAAAGGAAAGGGATTTGGGTATATTGGGTAACACCTGAAATGTCTGAAAATGGTTCATCTTCTGTTCTACCTCTTTATCAATTCATCTCTTCCGTCACGATTTTAGTGTCGGTCATGGGTCGATCAATTTGATCCAGACCCGCAACAGCTCGCTGATGCCCCAGGCTTGGGCATCACACCCCCGCTGGGCATGGGGGAAATCTCCGTCCAGAATTTCGGGCACCTGACCCAAACACCCCCTGTTCATCAAATCGGCACCGGTTGACAGCCACGAAAGGGCTGTTTTACGGGAGGCCTCCCCATAAATCTCGGCCCATGCCTCACAAAAAGAAGGAAACATCCATGTCCACGCCGTACCGTTGTGGTAGGCCGGTTTTCGGCGGGTATCTTCATCACCGGTATAGGTGCCCCAGTAAGGATGATAGGGATCGTTTAGGGTCCTGCCGTTTTGCACAATGTAAATGGATTTTTTGACCCGCCGGTCCGCCAGGCTACGAATGGCACCCGGAACCAGAAGTTCGTCACAGGCCTCCAAAATATTGCGGCACACAATGGGGTCTTTGACGGCACCCAGAGTGATGGCCAAGAGCTGATTGGGCCTGAGGGCGTCATCGGCCTGTGCCGCTTTTGCGGGCTGGCCGGGCCCTGCGTGAAGGCAGTCTGACAGATACTTCCCATTGACCCGGAAAAGATCCATAAGGGACGCTCCAACACGCTCGGCCAGTCCCCGCCAGTCATATGGCCCCTTTTTCCCATCCGCCATGGAGAGGATGTTGAGGGCCCGGTACCACAAGGCCTGAATCTCTATGGGATACCCTTCGCGAGGGGTCCCCGCCGGATGGTCCGTATCCATCCACGTAAAATGGGCGGGGCTGAAAAGAAGGCCCGATTCCGGGTCCATTTTGACACCCTTTGGTGTTCCGATGATCATAAAGCGGCCCAGGGAATGGATCACTTCATGAATTGTCCGGTGGCCCGCCGGTTGGCCCAGAAAAGATCTGTCCCCCTCCTTTTCCATGATGTCCCCGCAGGCCACCAGGAACCACAGGGCCGCATCGGAGGTATCCCGGTTTCCGGCATCCTCCCCATGGATCATATTGGGAAGGGTCCCCTTCTCTTCAAATCTTCCGAACTGGCCCAACACCGCAGCGGCATCCGCCATCTTCCCGGCAGCGATAAGGCCTCTTGCGACAATCAGGGAATCCCGTCCCCAATCCAGAAACCAAGGATAGCCCGCGATGATTGACTTCAGGTGGCCCCGCCTGACCACGTACTGGCCCAGGGCGTCACAGAGAGCGGATTTGAGAGGCCGGTTCCCCTTTTGATCCCCTTGTGCATTTTTGAGGGTGCTGTTTGAGGAGGCCTCCTCCAATGGATGGGTTTCACTTGCCTTAAAAAGGCCGCCCGTCAGGTTAAAGGCCCCTCCCCCCAAAAGGGACACTTCAAAATAGCCGGGGCTGAAAAGGTCTGAATAGGGATCGAACCCGCGCTCCTCATCCACGAAATGATGCACCATATACTGCCATTCCGGCTCCCACCGAAAAAGCCCCTTGGATGTTCGAACCAGAAGGCTTTCCGGGTCTCCTCCGGGCGAGAACCGAAAACCCGCGCCATCCGGCATTTGGGTGACGGATTCCGGGAATCGGGTCTCCGCACCCAGATATGCTTTTGTTGATTCATGGAAACTTCGCCATTCAATATCCGGCCTGAGAATGATTTCCACCGGCTTTTCATCAGCAAGCCTTCCCTTTATCCCTTTGGCCGGGTCTCTTAAAAGACTCATTTCAATTCGGTTTTGACCACGGATCATTTCCAGACACACCCTGATATGGACATGTTCGCCCTGTCCGGTGGGAACCCGGAAACGCCAGCATCCGCGAGAACCAAAGTCAAAACCGTCAAAGCAATGGGCATCCATGCTTTGTGAATACCCCTGAAACCGTATCCAACACCTTAAGCGGGTTAAAAGGATCAGACGGTCTTCGGGATGGTGGGGGCTCATGTTGGCCGCCAGCAGCGCGTCATAACGGCTGGGCAGCTCCCCCCAGCGGATGGGGGCCCGCATCATGGCGCCGCGCCCGTTGGTGCCCAGAAAGAGAAGGGATTTGGAGGCTCGATCCCCACGGGTCAAATGCCGACGAAACACCTGCTTGCCCGGTTCGGACAAGTAAAAAAGAGGCGCCTGGGCGTGCCGGGTGCCGGCGGCCTCAAAAACGGACAACTTGAGTGTCAGGGATTGATGTTTATCCGGAGGGGGCTGCGGTCCGAACAACGCATTATATGTTCCGTCATTTGCGGGAAACGATACTTCCATGGCCTCTGTTATGGAATTGCGGTCATCAATGAGGGTTGCACGGAAGGATGTTTCCGCGGTCACCCATAGAAAATGTCCTGGGGGGACCATTACCAGGCGCCGCTTATCCCTGGGCCATTGCCACTTGATCACCCGTGACTCGTCACTTTCCGAATTCATTTTTCGGCAAAAACCGACCAAATCATCGGACAAATGAAAGCCCATCTGGTCCGCATCAGCGGAACCCAGGTCCACATCGCCATGATAGTAGCGCCACACCTCCAGTGCCTTGGCCCGCAAGTGCTGCTCCCTGATCCGTTTAGGCGGGAGGAGGGCCTCTCTTTCCTCCGGCCTTAAGAGTTCCAGATCACTCGGATCCGGCGTCAAACACAAAACCCGGCCCGGAGAAACCAGGAGACTGAAGCGGTCTTCCGTGCGGTGGAGGGTTATTTGCTCACCCTCCAGCAAATCCGTTAGAAGTTTCCCTTTGAACCCGGTTTCATTCCAGGAGACAAGGGTTTCCGCCGCATGGTCTAGATTGGCCACCACCAGAACCGATTTTCCGGTTCTGAGATGCTCCCTCAGCATCACCACGTAATTGCCGCTGCCTCGCTGCACCATCTTCATACAAACCTGGTCCTGAAAGGCAGGGTGACGACTCAAAATGGTATTGATCCGGGAGATATGTTCCACCTGATTGCGCTGTGAGCCCCAGTTCAGTGAGGGTGCGCCGTGGACGTTAATCTTCTCCTTGGCGTACCATTCCACTCCGTTGGCAAACCCGAAAGCGCCGTTTGGGGCAAAAAGCGCGCAAAGGGCCGTTCGCATCCGGGCCCACTGCTCCGATTTCTCCGCGAGTCTCAGGTTATCGTGGGTCTCGGCAAAATTGACCATCAGCCCATGGGTGTTGGAGATCTCCATGGCTTCCGGGAGATAGTGCTCGATCTCTTCCCTGGTATAATTCTGGAACAGCTCGGAATAGGCCCAGTTAAAGTTCCCCCTGTTCAAAAGATCACGGGTGACGGATATCTTTCCGCCAAGACCTTCATTAAAGAAGATGGTGTCCGGAAACTGCTCCCGAACCGCCGAAATGATGTATTGCCAGGCCGGTAGGGGAATCATGTAACCGGCGTCACAGCGGAATCCGTCCACCCCTCTGCGGCACCAAGTGATAAAGACCTCGGCCATATACTCCCAGAGGTCCTTTTGGCTGTAATCCAGCTTGGTGAGGTCTTCCCATTTGATGCCCCAGGCCCCTGGCACCTGGATGACACCCTCTTCATCCCGCACCAGCCATGAGGGGTGTTTCTCGTGAAGCCTTGCGGCCCACCCCGTATGGTTAATGGCGATATCGATGAAAAGCTTCGCATTGTGCGCATGAACCGCATCCACCAGTTCGATGAACTGCTCAAGGGGGGTCGCCTTGGGATCAAACCGGGCGAGGGCCGGGTCCACGGACAAAAACCCCAAGGCGGCATAAGGACTGCCGAATTGTCCCATACGTCCGTAAGTTGTGGGAGTGGGGTGCACCGGCAGCAACTGGATAATGCGGCACCCCAGCTTATGAACGATAAAATCGAGCTTGCCCGCGAGATCCCTGAAAGTGCCGGAAGGGGGTATCACGGCATACCCCGCATTGTCCAGCAAACGGATCCCATCGGCCATGGCGGGGGTCGGTACTCCATTACCGGCCATATTGGGACCAAACTGTCTTACAAACGCATTATATATTATATTGGCGCAACAGGCATCGGCCGGCTCCACGTTGATGACGACGTTTTGACCCTCCGGCCAGCGGGGCCTGGTTTCCTTCTCCTTCAAGAAATAGCATTTGCCTTCAAAATGCCCTACCTCGCACAGGGGAACACGAATGCGAAAATGCCCTTCGGAAACCCGGTGCATGGGTATGTCGAACCAGTCCCTCTGAAGCCTCGGTTCACCGGCGGAAACCGCATCCATGATCTCCTTTCGGGCGATACGCCCGTGGCCGAGATTGGTGCGGAGCCACGCGGAACCCCTGGCGTCATGGGCAAGCGTCAGGGTCAGTTCAAGGGTATCGCCCCTGAATCTGACAAGACTTATCCCCGGCGCCGGATCTTGAATCAATTGATTGCTCATGGATGACTTTCCGGATCGATTCCCGTCCATTAGACAGGAAAAACAGTGAGGGAAAAGAGAGGTTCTGTCAAGGAAAAAAGGGGCATTCACCCATGAGCCGGGAAGGGATCTTATGGTTGCTCTTTATCCCGCCAGAACCCCTTTTAGAACGTTTTCATAGGCGACGTTAATACCCAGGTCTTTTTGCTCCATGAAAGCTTCCAGATTCCCTTTGTCCCCGGCCGCCACCAGTCTCCCGTCCGCTGGGATCTGCCCCAGAAAAGGAACACCCATCTCCTGGGCCATTTTCTCACCGCCTCCCTGGCCGAAAAGGGGTACCTGCTCACCGCAGTGGGGACAAACCTGACCGCTCATGTTCTCTACCACGCCAAGCATTTTCATGTTCACTTGACGGCAGAAGCTGATCGATTTTCTCACGTCCGCCAGACTGATCTCCTGGGGCGTGGTGACGATGATCGATTCCGCATCATCCAGGGTCTGGGCCACCGTCAAGGGTTCATCTCCGGTTCCAGGGGGAGCGTCCACCAGCAGAAAATCGAGATCACCCCATTCGATATCCGATATGAACTGGCGAATGGCGCTGATCTTCATGGGTCCCCGCCAGATGACCGCCATGTCCTTTTCGGTCAGCATCATATCGAGGGACACGATCTTGAGCTTCGGGGAGAAAGCATACGGTTTGACAACGCCTTGCTGACTCAGGTCAAAACCCCCTTGAACATTCATGAGGCGCGCAATGCTGGGACCGTGTAGATCCACATCCATGAGGCCCACGGTTTTGCCGCTCTTCTCCAGCCAGAGTGCCAGGTATGCGGCGACGGTGCTTTTGCCGACACCCCCTTTGCCGCTCATGACCATTATTTTTCGGTCCACCCGGGCCATGCGATCCCGAATAAGCTTGTCCTGCTGGTTCCTTTCAAAATCCCCGGGAGTCATTCTTTCCTGTATTTTTTCCAAGAGTCCTAATCCTCACTTTAAAAACGCCGGAAGAAAAACCGACGACACCTAAAAAAAAAGAGATTCCCTCATGGTGGCACCTGAGGAAATCTCTCCGCTGTTCTTTATGGCTGATTCTCTACAGCTCTAGCCAGGAATCCGAATAGAGGGAATGGCCCAGGATCACGCGAGCTGTTTTCACATAGTCCTGCAATTCCTTTGACAATCCGGCCAAGTCGATGGCTTCCTCATCCATCACCTTATGGATGATTTCCACCACATCCGGTCTTTTGCCCCTTGCAATGGCCGTCAGCTGATCATCATAAGCATCTGAAATAACCGAATACATTCCCTTCCGTTCCAGCATCACCATGTAAGTCTGGTTCAAAATGGGCCGCAGGTGTTCCGGGGGACCGTTGGAAATATTGGAAAGCCCACAGGTGGATTTCACTCCCGGAAACATCTCTCCCACCATTTCCTGATAGGCCATGAGGCTCATGAGCTGGGGCTGCTGGATATTCACTGGCGTCACGATACCGTCCACGAAAATATCCTCATTGGGCACACCGGCTTCGTTGGCTGCATACAGGAGTTCCGCTGAAAGGGCCATGCGCTCATTTTCATCCCTGGGCAGGCCGTCCGGCCCCCACATGAGGGCAATCATGTTGGCTTTGTATTTTACCGCAAGTGGGATCATCTTTTCGTAGCGTTCCGGCCGACACATGATGGAATTAATGATGGCCTTTCCCTTATGGGCGGCAAGACCCGCTTCCATGGCCTCGATATTGGATGTATCCAGGCACAGGGGCGTCTCATCGCCGATGGCTTCCTGAACGGTGTTGACCACGAATTCCATCAGCTCGGGGCCCCCTTTTCTGGCCGGTCCCAGGTTGATGTCGATCCAGTCCATACCCTTTTCCTTCTGGCGTTTGGCTTCTTCAGCAATCGGACCCGGATCTTTTTCCTTAAACGCTTTGCCGATAATCCTGTTGATTACATTCAAGTTTTCACCAATCAATAACATGGGCACACTCCCTTTTTAAAATTAGTAAAAATAATCGCTTGTTACGGCCAGGGCTTTGGCTGGGCCAGGCCGCAACAAACGCCTATGGCTGTGTCGTCTCTAGGACGCGTCCTTCAAGAACTTGGGAATGAGAGACGCATCCCTGGGTCCGATGATGATATCCCAGTCGGGCAGGTCCTCTTCCATCTCCCCGCTGATAGCGGCGGCATAGCCCGGAATGATAATTTTCCGATGAGAGATTTTGTCGGTAATACCACACTTTTTCACGAACATGGCCACGGCATCACCGGAGAACTTCCCGGCAGCCCATGCGGTCATAACGGAAAGGCCTTCCGTATCCATAATCAAGAGCCAGCTGGGCACCCGGCTTCCCTCGATTTCACCGCTGACGATAAAGTAGGTGAGGGAGAAGTTGGTCGTAATCATGACCGGCGAGTTTTCGTCGGGAGAGCCGATCTCGTAAATCCCTTCGGTCACCGTCATGGGCCGCTGTGGATCGGTAAAGATGTTGAGCCGCTCAAGGAGAAGCGAAAAGAGGCTCTCACCCTCGAAGTCGGAGAGCACCACGATGCCTGCATATTTTGCGATGAGCATCGCCGCGATGAGCGTTTCCGTGGCCAGATTGTCCGCCATTTCACAGGGAAAGGTGATGGTGGGAAACCCCAAGGATTTGTTCCCCGCTTTGAGGGGGGCCCTTCGAATGACAACCTGATCCTGGAAGAGGCTTTTTACTTCACGGGCACCCGAATCGAGCACCAGGTCTTTCAAGCCCATTGCCGTCAATTTGTCGCTCAACGCGATCAAGTCATCCATGTTGTCCGCTTTCACCGCCAGGGGAACGCCGCTCTCTTTGGCCAGATTCCCCATTTCTTCCGCATTGTCGTTGGTTGCGGCATAGATGAGCGGTTTCTTGAATGCAGACACATCCACTGCGGCCTTGATGACGTCGGGTTTGTCGCTCATGAGCACCAGGCCGAATTCCGATTCCTCGGCGATTTTTTTGGCGGCAGCGGCAAAAGCCGCCCCATCACCGTTTGCGTCCTTTAAGGCCACCAATTCGGGCCGAAGGTTGAGACCGACCCGCTCATATTGAAAGGCATTCCAGATTTTCAGTTTCTTGTCCAGGTCGGCAGGGTCCATATCCGAAGAGAGCATGGCAGCCAATCCGGTGGGATTGTAAAAGGTCTTTTCATGCCTGAACATGACGGTCTCACCACCAACCTTGAAGGCTCTCGCGCCGGCTCCCAAGGCCACGGGACGGATGGGGGGCGCTGACGCTTCCGCCAGCTGTTCTCTGGCTTCATCCGAAACATAGGGGCAGCTGTCCAATTCCGCTTTGCCGGCGGCAAGATTCATGGCAAAGGCCAGACAGGTGGGTACCCCACACTCGCCGCAGTTGGTCTTGGGCAGCAGTTTAAATATCTGAATTCCAGTTAATCCCATTGTATACTCCTCGTATTGAAGGGGCCGGAGCGGGTCCCTAAGGGATCCCGGCTCCGGCTCATGTTTGGTTGCTTACCCCACGATGGGATCCATCTTGAGGGCAGGATGGTCTTTTTCCTTCATATGCGCCAGAACGGAGGCCTCATCGGTTCCCACCGTCTCATCGGCGATGCGGTCGATGAGATCCGGGTAGCCCAGTTCCTCACCACGGGCCAACAGCCGCTCCCTCAATTCCTCTTTCAAGGATTTGGGCATCCATACCATGCGAAGGAGACCCCCGTCACCGGAAATGAATTTCCGCTGCGTCAGGTTGTATTTGCCATGACCCACAAATCCGGGGGAGGACTGGCCACCGCCCATGACACCGGCCAACGTGGTGAATTTCATACCGCAGGGGGTTTCCCCATTGTAATCGCGGTGAACGGTCATAACCCCGTTACAGCCGGGGAGCACTGCCGCGATGGCTTCGCAGCAGCCACAGGTGGTCATGGGATCATGAACGATGGAGTAGAAATTGTAGTGGTCAATGGCCTGCCGGGAAGCCTTAAAAACAAAATCGTTGACACCCTTAAATTGACCGAGCTTTTCGTCAATGACCTCGCCCTTTTCAACAGGCTGGTTCGGACCCGTGGGGTTGATCTCATAGGAGGCTTTACAGTCCATCCAGTTGTAGGCCCCGCAAAGACCGGTCCGTTCAGGACTCACCACGCATACATGGCTCGGGGCGAAGGACTGGCAAAGTGTGCAAGAGTAGAAAATGTCCGTTGTTTCATCGGTCATGTTCTCCACACGATTGTCTCTGGCCTTATACTCGGCCCTGGCCGTATCCGTCAGTTTGGCCACGTCCTCCTTGTTGGTGTAGAGGGTGACCTGAACCTTGTCCAGAATGGCACCGAAATCCTGGTGCATTTTTGCGTGCAGGATCACACCAATATCCTTGACGCTAAACCCCTTCTCCACCGCCTGATCGCTCACACGGACCCAGGCAATGTCACGTTGCCCGATATGCATGATATACTGGGCGTAGTTGATGAGGTGATGTATCTGCCGTTCCAGGATGGGCTCAAAATCGGTCTGCATTTCGCGCCCCGCCACCTGCATATAGATACCCAAGGGGAGTTTATCTCCCTTTTTCAGATCACCGATATCCGGGCCGATGACTTCGATTTTGCCGTCCTCAATCTCATTCATTTCGGCCATCTTGCACAGCTCGGTGCACTGGGTCTTGCCGCCACCCATTTCAACGAAAAGATCATCTTTGCGGACCCGCTCACCTTCAAAGGCCGGCCCGTACGACAGCGGTATCTTGATCTCGGAGACCGTCACCTTAAGACCGCGGGTCTCAACGGATTTCTGGCAGATCTCGTCATGGGGCACATTGGCAACCACATGTTCGTAGGTACAGATTCCGGTTGGCAGAATTTCGGGAATATCGGTGTCCGCCAGGGTGGGGAAACCCCAGTTCACACAACCGGCGGCGGCCACGGCCCATTCGGTACCCACATCACCAAAAGCGTTTACAAAAGCAAAGATACGGTCCTTGTTGTAAAGAAGCATCTTTTTGTAATCGCCGGGCTGGACCCCACCAAAGGCCATGGCGGCCCGGTTTGCAAAACCCAGGGCAAAAACGGCGGAGCTGATATCGGGACCAAAGGGCACGATTCGCGTATTCCACCCGACCTGCATGCCGGCTTCCAGGCATTGTTCGATCAAGGTGGTGCCGTTATGATGGGCCGCGCAGAAGATATAGAGACTCTTTTTCTGGTAGTCTTCCACGATCATTTTGGCGGTTTCCGCATCGGGAAGGGCGCCGACACAGGCCGCAAAACCGGGTGCCGAACCGTCAACGAATTCCACGCCACGCTTTCTCAAGATGGTGTCGTCGGCGGGTCCCACCCACAGTTTGCCCGCATCCACGTCCGGGTCTTCCTGAGGAATGTAAAAATCGGGCTCTCTTAAAATCCTGAGCGCTTCCTTGATTTCATATGCGAAAATGGCCGCCATGCCCGCGTCCAGCAAGGGACCCAGGTAGGGAAGATAGTTTTTCAGTTTGATGTGGGGCGGCAGAAGGGCCCGCGCAAATTCCAGAGGGGCCTTCAGGTCTTCCAGGGTCTCCACCTTCATTCCGGTTAGGGAGTAGATCACCGGGAGGTAGTAGGCGGTGTTGGGAAAGCCGATCTTGGTGCTGGCGTCATAGGCTTTGAGAGCGTTTCGGTATTCACCTTCCACCTCTGAAACAACTTTGTAGCCGCCCTGAATGGCAGCAAATGCGACTAACTTTGACATATTTTCCTCCTTCGTTGAGGATTTGTTCTGATTCTTAAAGTTTCCTCTAGCGTTAACGGCGGTTCAATCAGGCCTGAAGGGCCTGGCGGTCGGCCATATCCATCAAAACGCGCTCACGTGCCCGGTCGATGCCCAACTCTTTCCGTTTTTTGTCGATATGGGCGATCATCAGTTGGGCATGTTTGACGGGATCGGCCTCAACATCCCACATACCGCCGTAAATCTTCTCAAATTCCTTGGCGATGTAGTCATGGAACACGGGCGCTCCGGATGTGGGCAACGTGACCCCAAAAACCGTATAAACACCGGACGTCACAAAGTAGTTTCCGATGCTGATGGCTTTTTCACTCATCCACTCGGGAGCGCTTCCGGCCACGGGAAGATCGCTCAAGTCATTCCCGAGCCCGCCGGCTTTGACCACCTCGGTGGCGGCCATCAGGATACGGCTGTTGTCCACACAGGATCCCAGATGGAGAATCGGTGGAATACCCACCACCTCGCAGACTTCCGCCAGGCCCGGTCCGGCCGCGGCGGCCGCAGTTTCAGGTGCCAGAAGGCCATCCATGGCACAGGCGATGGCGGTACATCCGGTGGTGAGGACCAAAACATCGTTCTTGATCAATTCCTTGCAAATGGTCAGATGCTGCTCATTGTGCCGGGTTCGCGCGTTGTTGCAGCCGACCACGCCGGCAACCCCGCGGATCCGGCCGTTGATGATGTTGTCGTTCAAGGTGTAGAAAGTCCCTCGGAAGCTGCCGCCCAGATGGTACTCGATGGATTCCACGCTAAAACCGGCGACTTGGGCTGCTTTGTGCGCGGGAATCATGACATCGGAGCCACGATTCTTGAAATTGTCAATGGCGATCTTGACGATCCGTTTGGCGTCTTCCAGGGCATGGTGCTCGTCAAATTCCACGTGGAGCACGTTGTCCTGTTCCATTTTGGCCATGGGATGGGTGGTAATCACTTTGGTGTGAAAGCAATTGGCCACATTGGCCAGGTTCTGCATGACGCACTGAACGTCCACCACCATGGCATCGCAGGCGCCGGTGATGATGGCCAGTTCCTGCTGGAGAAAGGTGCCTGCCAGGGGAACGCCGTGGCGCTCAAGGATTTCGTTGGCCGTACAACAGATGCCGCCCAGCTGAATCCCTTTGGCGCCGATGGAATGGGCATAGTCAATCATCTCCTGGCTTTCGGCCACCGCGACGATCAATTCGGAAAGGACCGGCTCATGGCCGTGAACGATGATGTTGACGTGGTCTTCCTTCATGATCCCCAGGTTGGCTTCCGACTGAAGGGGTGAAGGGGTGCCGAAAAGGATGTCCTGAAGGTCCGTGGCCAGCATGGAGCCGCCCCAGCCGTCCGCCAGGGAGCATCGAGTTCCCTGCTTCATCAGGTTTTTGTAATCCTGGTCCGTTCCCATGTGGGTCCGGTGCATGATATCAACAATTTCCCGGTCAATGTTTCGGGGAAGCACGCCCTGCTTTTGCCAGATTTCATAGCGGGCTTCGGGGGCTCTCTTGAGATAGAGCAGTTCCCCTTCAGCCTTGCCCCATTCGTTAAGGGCCGTTTCCCCCACTTCCAAGGCGATCTCGTCCAGGTCCCGGTCCAGCACTTCGCCGTCCACCTCCACGGTGGTATCGACACCCAGAAGCTTGGCCACTTCCACCAGCTTCACCGTATCCTTGATCTGGTAGGCATCCGTTTCTTTTCGAGCGGCCGATACAAAGACTTCCGCTACGCTCCGTCCGTGGTCCGAATGGGCGGCCGCACCGCCGGCGATCATACGGATAAAGTTTCTGGCGGCAATGGTGTTGGCGGTGGCGCCGCAAAGGCCTTTCCGTTCATCCTCTCCCTGAATGCCTCCCTTTGGCAGTGGCAAACGGCAGGGACCCATGGCGCAATTCTTACAGCAGATGCCCTGGATGCCAATGTTGCACGGTTTCATTTTTTCGGCACGATCAAAGATCGTCTCCACACCCAGTTTCTGGGCTCTGACAATCATCTCCTGGGATGCCACGTCGATGGAGGCCTTGATGGGATCCGCCATCTTCACTTTCTTTTCAGGTTTTGCTTTTTCTATTGCCATATTGAGGTTCCTCCTCACTGTTAATGAATATGAATATTTAAACCCGGTCACCCTCCTTCGGCAAAGGCTTTTAAGCGCCGACTATCTCATCCGTTTGAGATTTTCTATAAATTTGTCGAGCTTACTCTTCTGAACCTTTGCGGGGGTTTTAGCGCCGGTCTCTTTTTTGGCGCCCATTTTGGCTTCAAGACGCTTTCTGTTTTCTTCGGCTCGGGACTCTCTCAAAGCCGCTTCTTCAGCCTCGCGTTTGGCCACTTCCGCTGCCTTGGCCTCTGCCTCAGCTTTGGCTTTCGCTTCCGCTTCCGCCTTTGCCTTGGCTGCCGCTTCCGCTTTTGCCTTGGCTGCCGCTTCCGCCTTCGCTTTTGCTTCGGCTTCCGCCTTTGCCTTGGCTGCCGCTTCCGCTTTTGCTTTTGCTTCCGCTTCCGCTTTGGCCTTCGCTACCGGATCTTCCTTGGGCGCCTCTTTCACCTCGGGTGCCGGCTCAGGCTTTGCTTCCGCTTTTGGGGCGGCTTCAGGCTTTGGGGCCTCCTTTGGAGGCTCAGCCTTGGGTTTCGGGGCAGCCTTGGCAGCCGGCTTCTTTTCTGCTTTGGGTTCCTCAAAATCGAGTACCGGTTCCGGAGAAACAGCCAGAAGATCGGCCTCTTCAAGATCGAGGGTTTTGGATATGTCTGCCACGCCGGATGCGCTACCACCGTTTGAAAGGAGTTCGATAAAGGATTTGGTCAAGCGAACACTCTCCGGATGACGCAACACAACCACCGCCGCGCCTGCCAGCAAATAACAAACTGCCGCCACGGACTCCATCATGATCCCGCGCTTTTCCGGATCTCCCAGTGTGGGAACCTCCTTTATGCTCTCTTTCGCCTCTTTACATTTCCATATTTCGACGCCCAGATTACAGATCATGGGGACTTGGAGCTTGTCATCCTCCTGGGTTAGAGCCGCCATCATGATGCGCTCCATGACCGAGTAGGAGTATTCCAGACCGTATCCAAGACCACCGGTCGTTGGATCAATGATGATTTTGTCGGTATTGACACCCAGATTGCCAAGGAGAATGTTGAGCTGTTTGGCGAGGTTTACGTCAATGGGAGATGAAGCCACGATCGTCTGGCCATACCCCAGGGCGCTGGCACCGACACCCTTATGGTTCGCCTCTTCCACCGGTCCCAAACTGACATTCTTGCCTTCGCAGGATTCCGAGATCTCTTTCAGGACCGCTTCATCCTTTGCAGTGTTGGCAGTTCCCCAAAGAACCAAGGGCACATCTATCGCACCTGCGACTTTCTTTGCAACCTCCGCAGCTTCTTCCGCGCTTCGATCCGCGCCATTGGGATCGGTCGCTTTCAGTTGCAGAACCACCAAATCGGCACCGTAGTCGTCCACACACTTTTTTGCCCATGCATCCGGTGTTCCGAGCACGTCTTTGAATGGCGCAACTGCTGCTTCGGGCCATTCTTCTGAAGGATCATAATCCCAGACTTCCATCGCGATTTTGGGAGCATTGGGCATGCTGCCTTCAAAGAGATGGAAAGGGTATGAGTCTCCTCCACCCAGTTTTACAACGCCGTCGCCGACGCCTAGTGTTGTTTCCCCTATTTTTCCGGAATAGGGTTGTACGGGAATCTCAAAGGCCAATTTACGTCCCTCCTTCTTGGATTCTTTGTTTATGGAAATTCCGCGGCTTACCGCCGCTGCTCTATATTAAAACCATCCCCATTGCTAAAAAAATCATCCGCCGGACGATAGCAATAAGGGCGTAATTCCCCTATAAATTAGCTGTTAAAAGCGTACACTTGTGAAATATGTTACATAGACAGCCAAAAAAATACCTCTTCACTTGAGGTTATCGAGCGTAAGTTAGAAGATTATTAACGGGTTGTCAAGGGGTTTTTCCCTGTAATTTAAAAGGTTTTACCGGTGATGTGGAGATACTACATATTGTATAAACAAAAAAGTCTCCACAACATAATGGGCATTTATTTCACGATTTTGTCAAATACAGCGTAAACCGCTTTAAGCGCTTCATTTTCTCCGGGGAGGTCCACGGTCGGCCTTCCTTCCAGGTCGAATTTCTGCAACTGGGCATCTTCCGGTACGGTTCCGATATACTCCAGATCATATTGCGCCAGCGCCGATTTGAGAGCATCCGATTGACCTGGGGGGGCGCGATTGACCATTACGGCTTTTCGGCTGATGTTGAGCTTGAGCGCGTCTGCCAGTTCCACAATGCGGTGAGCCGCTTGCAGCCCCCTTCTTGTTGCATCGCTCACCACCAAAAGAACGTCGATGTTGTTGGTGGTCAGCCGGCTGATATGTTCCATACCCGCTTCATTGTCCACAACCATGTATCTATAATTATCAATGAGCTTTTCGAGATATTGGGTCAGAAGTGTATTGGCGGCACAATAACAACCGGCGCCTTCGGGCCGGCCCATAATGATCAAATCAAAACCACTCGATTCCACGACGGCTTCCTGAAGTTTCATTTCCATATAGACGTCTTTGGTCATCCCCGTGGCAACCCCCTTTTTCATATCCTCCCTCGCGTCGCCCAGGGTTTCCCCCGCTTCTACCCCCAATACCTCGTTCAGATTGGCATTGGCATCGGCATCCACGGCCAAAACCGGCGTTTTTCCTTTCTCCACCAAGTATTTGACCAGCATTCCCGCTGTTGTGGTTTTACCGGTACCCCCCTTTCCGGCCAGTGCTATTGAAAAAGTCATGTTCTCCTCCCCAAGCCAAAAGACAAATTTTAATTGCTATCTTTTAGAGAAATCTATAAAATGTGATGTTTTTTTAAAATCCGCTATATGTACCCTACAAACGAATTGCATGACAACCAAAAACGAAATCTGGGACCAAATAAAACGAAATCTTCGGAGCAGGATTTCAAAATCCGAGTTCATACTTTGGGTATCGCAGGCTTCCCTCCTCGAACTCACTTCGGGATTGGCGGTTGTCCAGGTTCCCAATAAATTTGTTGCCCTGTGGCTTTCCGAAAACTGTGGTGGGCGAATTTTAGAGCTCCTGCACCAATTGACCGGCACCCAACCGGCCCTTCGATTTTCCTACGAAACCGAGTCTAACAGAATAAGAGAAAAAAAAAAGAGTCGCCCGTTTAAAAACACGAAAAGCCGGTTTTCCTCCGGACTCGATGCTTCCCGTACATTTTCGCATTTTGTCAGGGCCGGCTCAAACGGGCTGGCCTGTTCTTCGGCGATTGACGTTGCCAACAATCCTTCATACAAATATAATCCTCTCTATATCTACAGCAAATGGAGTTTGGGCAAAACGCACCTTCTCCACGCCATCGGCAACGAAGCCATGAGACTAGCTCCCGAAAAGAAGGCCGTCTACTTATCGACCCAAAAGATCCTTGGCTGGTTCGAAAACAATTACGATCATAAGAATGCCGGCTTTTGGGGAAACGAAAGACCACCCCGCTTTCTTTTGCTGGATGACTTTCAAACGGTTGCATCCCACAAAACGTCCCAGAAGAGGCTCCTCTCTCTTTGCGCCCAGTTTCTCGAATCAAATCGCCAACTGGTGGTTGCCGCATCGGCTCCGCCTAGCCAAATAAAGAACCTTCTGCCCCAACTGCGCTCTCGCCTTGAATGGGGACTGATCACCGAAATCAGAATACCCGATCAAAAAACGAAAATGAAAGTTGTCCAGCAAAAGGCAAGCCAACAGGGAATACAATTTCAGGAGGATGCCAGCTTTTTTCTGGCCAGCACAACCAATGACCTCAAGGACCTGGTCAAAAAAATTGAGAAAATCGGGATCCACGCGGCCCTTTACCAAAACAGAATGGATATCACGGCAGTACAAACCATTCTTGAAAACAGACTTCCCTCCCAAATGGGTCCCCAACGGATCCAGGAAATAACGGCCAGGTACTTTCAGATTTCTCCGTTGGATCTTCAAAGCCAAAAAAAAGAGCGCCGAATTTCCTACCCGAGACAAATGGCCATATTCTTGACACGAAAGTACACGGGCCTTTCTCTAAAAGAAATCGGAAAAGTTTTCGGCAATAAACATCATTCATCTATAATTTACTCAATTAATACGATTGAAAGGAATTTAAAATCGAACAGAGACGTTATCGAAGACGTCAACAGATTAAAGAGTTTTCTTTTTAATGGCACGACCCTTTAGAACCGAAAAAACTGTTCAGTGTTTGTCAGTTGTTGTTAGGAAGTTGCGGAAATCCGGAACGGGCGCTACCTTTGAAGACGGCCGACGATTCTCTTTTGGGAGAATGAACAAAAAAAAGGTCCTAAAATCAGAACGTTTAAAGAGTTTCAAACAACCTGACAAGGCATTATTATTAGGATTATTTTTTTTAGATTAACAATTAAAAAATAGAAAGCAACGCGTTGACGGAGGAAGCAATGGAGATAAAAATTGATCGGAATGAACTCCTCAGATCCGTGTCAAAGGTTCAGAGCATTATCGAAAAGAAGAGCAATATGCCTGTGCTGTCAACGGTTTTATTGACAGCCGAAGATTCAAAGGTTCGTATCAGTGCAACGGATTTGGAGTTGGGTTTTCAAGAAACGATCAATGCTCAGGTGACAGAGGAAGGGAGTATAACCCTTTCGGGCAGGAAGATCTTCGAAATTCTGAAGGAAACAAAGGCATCGGAATTTCACATAAAGGAGAAAGAAAACAATTGGATATTTCTTTCTGACGGGGTAGCACGCTTTAATCTGGCGTCCATCCCTCCGGAAGAATTTCCTGCTTTTATGGAACCTGAAGGCGTCAATATGATCTCCATAAAAGGGGAAGTCTTGGCCGATATGATCAACAAAACCATTTATGCGGTCACCGCGGAAGAGGCCGGTTTTAAACTGTCAGGGGTTTTGACTGAGAAATTCTCGGTTGAAGGAAAGAGCGTGTTGCGAATGGTAGCGACGGACGGTCACAGGCTTAGTCTCATTGACCGGGAATTTGAAAACCTGGATTCTCTGGCATTGGATAAAGGCGTGATGATTCCCAAAAAGGGGATGAGCGAGTTAAACAAAATGGCGGCCGAGGGCGGTATTGTGGAAATCGGTTTCAAGGAAAAAAACTGCGTGGCAAGAAAGGAGAACGCATTCTTGATTATGCGGCTCCTGGAAACCAACTTCCCGGACTATAAAGCCGTCATGGTTAAGAATGAAAAAGATCCCATTTCAATCACCAAGGTGGCGTTGCTGGAAGCGATGAGAAAAATGCTTATTTTGAGCAATGAACGGTACAGGGCCGTAAAGATCACTTTGGAAAACAACGTGATGGATCTTGTCTCCACAAACCCTGATTTGGGAGACGCCCAAGAAAACATTGAAATCAAATATATTGGCGAGCGGGTCGAAGCGGGTTTTAATCCGAAGTACTTTATCGAAACGCTTCAGTCCATGCATAGCGAAACCATCCAGCTCGATTTTACCGATAACTCGAAACCTTTTGTGTTAACCGGGGAAGCGGATGAAGGATTTGTCGGTTTGATTATGCCGATGAGGGTTTAATATGGCAAGGGAAGAAAAGTACGAAGCATCTGATATCAAAGTTTTGGAAGGACTTTCGGCCGTTCGAAAGAGACCTGCCATGTACATTGGCAATACGGCTTTTGAAGGGCTTCACCATCTGGTGTATGAAGTGGTGGACAACAGTATCGACGAAGCACTGGCCGGTTATTGCGATCAGATTGAAATCAAACTGTTAACGGACAACAGTGTTGTCATTCTTGACAATGGGAGGGGGATTCCCGTTGATATGCACGAATCCGCCAATATGCCTGCCTTGGAGGTGGTCATGACCAAACTGCACGCAGGCGGCAAATTTGACAACAAAACCTATCAGGTTTCTGGAGGGCTTCATGGTGTTGGGGTTTCGGTGGTCAATGCACTATCGAGCCATCTTGAGGTGGAGGTGTACCGGAACAAAAAGAAGTATTATCAGCGCTATGAGCGAGGAGAAACCATAACTCCCCTTGAAATCCGGGGAGAAACCGCGAGAACGGGAACCAAGATTCATTTTACCCCGGATTCCCAGGTTTTTGAGACAATTGTTTTCGATTTTGAGACCCTGGCCAGAAGAATGCGGGAGCTTTCCTTTCTCACAAAGGGTTTGAGGATCAAGATCCTGGATGAGCGAACCGGCAAAAAGAAGGACTTTTTATATGAGGGGGGTCTCGAGTCTTTTGTGGAGTATCTTAATAAGAACAAGGAAGTGTTGCATCGAAAACCGATCCCCATTTCAGGAGAAAAGAACGGGGTTTTGGTCGATATTGCCTTGCAGTACAACAACTCCTACAAAGAGACCCTTTTTACCTTTGCCAATAATATCAATACCAAAGAAGGGGGAAGCCATCTGGCAGGTTTTAAATCCGCCTTAACCCGAAGCATCAATTCATATCTCAGCAATTCCCCAAAAGCGAAAAGCGTCAAAGAGAAGCTTTCCGGAGAAGATGTTCGAGAAGGACTCACCGCCGTTATCAGCATAAAGTTGCCGGAACCGCAATTCGAGGGCCAGACCAAGACCAAGCTTGGAAACAGTGAAGTGAAAGGCCTGGTAGAGACCCTGGTAAACGAAGGTTTGGGCACCTTCTTTGAAGAAAACCCGACCATCATAAAAGCGATTTTAGGAAAGGTCATTGATGCGGCCAGAGCAAGGGAAGCGGCCAGAAAGGCGAGAGAACTGGCAAGGCGGAAGGGGATTCTTTCGGACCATTCATTGCCCGGGAAATTGGCGGATTGT
Source organism: Thermodesulfobacteriota bacterium (assembly GCA_028278625.1). The sequence continues at coordinate 44,377 of JANQDY010000017.1, read as the reverse complement.
CAGGAGAAAGATCCGGGAAGGAGCGAGATCTTCATCGTCGAGGGAGATTCGGCTGGCGGTTCCGCAAAACAGGGCCGAGACCGTAAGACCCAGGCGATCTTGCCACTTAAGGGTAAGATTCTCAATGTTGAAAAATCCCGGTTTGACAAGATGATCTCCAGCGATGAAATACGAACCATGATCGCGGCACTGGGGACGGGCATCGGGGAGAAAGATTACAGTCTGGAGTCTCTGCGCTATCATAAAATTATTATCATGACCGATGCGGACGTGGATGGTGCTCACATCCGTACCCTTTTACTGACGTTCTTTTTCAGACAAATGCCGGACCTTATTGACAATGGGTACCTGTATGTGGCGCAACCCCCCCTTTACCGCGTATCTCAGAAGAAGAAAGACCTGTTTATTAAAGATGAGGAAAAGTTCAACGACTATATTCTGGATCGAATTTCAGATAATGAACGGATTGTTTTTGAAGACGGCCGGGAAATATCGGGAAAGCGTTTGATCAAGCTTTTGAACCGTTTGGTGAAATTTTTCGACAATATGGAGAAGCTATCCAGAAAAGGATTCAGTTATAAATTTTTAGAATCACTTATTTTAAATGGCGTAGTCGGTACGAAACAGTTTAAGGATAGAGACTTCGTGGAACAGCTTTCCGGTTTTCTTCGAAAGGACGGTTTTGAAATCAGCGATATCAGGGCCACTGAAGATGACGGTTATTATCAGTTTGATGTGACCGAAATGCAGAATGGAGGATACTCCTTCAAAGTTGACTGGGAGTTTCTTTCTTCACCGGACCTCCGCCGTTTTATCAGCGTCTCCAAGGATTTCCGGGAGCTCAAAGAGCACGGCTTCAGGGTTAATGGGGAAGAGAAAAAGGAGAAAATCGAAAATCCCAGGTCCTTCTTGAATGAACTGATGGAGAAAGGAAAAAAGGGATTGACCATTCAGCGATACAAGGGATTGGGTGAAATGAACCCGGATCAGTTGTGGACGACGACCATGGATCCTGAAAAAAGAGTCCTTCTTCAGGTAAAGGTGGAAGATGCGGTGGAGGCGGATCATATTTTTACCATACTCATGGGAGACAAGGTTGAACCGAGACGGGAATTTATTCAGAGCAATGCCATGGAAGTGACGGAGCTGGACATCTGAATATCGCTTTTGGGCCAAAACAAAAGAGTGGAGAATTTGAAACATTATGCTGCAGGATTTTGAACCTGAATTTGTCAACATCGAAGATGAGATGAAAAAATCTTATCTGGAATATTCCATGAGTGTTATCGTGGGCCGTGCGCTTCCGGATATACGGGATGGGCTGAAACCGGTGCACAGACGGGTCTTGTTTGCCATGAACGATCTGAAGAATTTTTTCAACAGACCGTTCAAAAAGTCCGCCAGGGTTGTGGGTGATGTAATCGGTAAGTACCATCCCCACGGCGATACCGCTGTTTATGACACCATTGTTCGCATGGCTCAGGATTTTTCCCTGCGATATTGTCTCGTAGACGGTCAGGGAAATTTCGGGTCGGTGGACGGGGATCCGCCCGCTGCAATGCGTTATACTGAAGTGCGGATGACACGGGCGGCCCAGGACTTTCTTACGGATCTTGAAAAAGAGACCGTTGATTTTGCACCTACCTATGATGGAACGCTTCTTGAGCCATTGATTCTGCCAACCAAGGTGCCAAACCTTCTGGTTAACGGATCTTCCGGCATCGCCGTGGGAATGGCGACCAATATCCCTCCCCACAACTTGAGGGAAATCTGCGATGGCATTATCAAGGTCGTGGAAAATCCGGCAATTTCTCTTGGGGAAGTAATGGCGGTGATACCAGGACCTGATTTTCCCACATCGGGATTTGTTTTGGGAAAACAGGGAATTATTGATGCCTACCGCACCGGAAGAGGTATTTTTAAAATCAGAGCGCGCGCATTTGTTGAAAAATTCGCCCACAAAAAGGAAAGGATTATTGTTTCTGAAATTCCCTATCAAGTGAATAAGGGAAAACTGCTTGAAAAAATTGCCGCCCAGGTGCGGGAAAAGAAGATCGAAGGGATATCCGAGATTCGGGATGAATCCGACCGGGATGGCATGCGGATTGTCATTGAAGTAAAAAGGGATTCCCATGCCCTGGTGATATTGAACCAGTTGTATAAATATACACAAATGGAGGTTTCTTTTGGCGTTATTCTGCTTGCCATTGTCAACGGACGTCCGGAGATCCTTACGCTCAAAGGAATGATTGAGCATTTTATCAAGCATCGTCGGGAGATTATTGTCAGAAGAACGATTTTTGACTTGAAAAAGGCGGAAGCGCGGGCCCACATTTTAGAAGGGTTAAGAAAAGCGCTCGATTTTCTGGATGAAGTCATAGAACTGATAAGGTCATCGTCGGACGGAAAAGAGGCAAAGGGCCGATTGATTTCGGAGTTTCAGTTTTCTGATATACAGGCCCAGGCAATTCTGGATATGCGGTTGCAGCGGCTCACGGGACTCGAGCGTGAAAAGATCCACTCGGAATATGAAGCGCTCTTAAAAGATATTGCCCACTACAAGGCCATTCTTGCAACGCCATCCATGGTGCTGGATATTATCAAAGAGGAATTACATGAAATAAAGGATGCCTATGGTGATGAACGGCGTTCTGAGATTATTGAAGATGCTGAAGAAATTGATATGGAGGATCTCATTGCCGAAGAAGACATGGTGGTGACGGTGAGTCACAAGGGATACATAAAGAGAAATCCCATCAGTCTTTACAGAGCCCAAAGACGTGGCGGCAAAGGTCTGACAGGCGCGAGACCCAAAGAAGAGGATTTTGTTGAGCACCTTTTTGTCGCATCTTCCCACGATTACTTCTTGTTTTTCACGAACAAAGGGCGTGTGTATTGGAAAAAAGTGCATGAAATCCCGCAAGGGGGAAGAATGTCAAGGGGGAAAGCCATCGTAAACCTCCTTGATTTGAAAAAGGACGAGCGACTGGCCACCCTACTGCCGGTTCGAGATTATGAAGAAGGGAAATATGTGGTAATGGCCACGAAAATGGGTCTTGTTAAGAAGACGGAATTGAAGGCCTACAGTCATCCAAGGTCCGTGGGTACCATCGGTCTCAAGATCAGGGAAAATGATGAATTAATCGCCGTACGGGTTTCCAGTGGTGATCAGGATATTTTTCTAACCACCAAGGAAGGAAAATCGATCCGATTCAAAGAATCGGAATTGAGGGGCATGGGAAGAGTGGCAGCCGGAAATATCGGGATCAAAATGGCACCGGATAACGAAGTGGTGGGCATGGAAACCTTGGGCGAAGGGGCCACCATATTGACGGTTACGGAAAACGGTTTTGGGAAAAGAACCAATACGGATGAGTATCCGATTCAGTCAAGGGCCGGAAAAGGGGTTATCACCATCAAAACCAGCGAAAGAAACGGACCGGTGGTGTATGCCTATGAGGTGACGAATCAGGATGAACTGATGATAATTACGGGCCATGGAAAGATCATCCGAATACGGGCCGCGGATATTTCGGTTATCGGTAGAAATACACAAGGGGTGAAGCTCATCGATCTTGGTGAAGCTGAAAAAGTCGTGGGTGTGGCGAAAATCATGGAAGATGATTAGGCGTAAGACCGGCCAAGAAGGGGATATGGAAAAGAATTTTGACCAACGAAAGACTATCTAGGATTGGGGTCATCGGTGCTGGAAGTTGGGGCACTGCCTTGGGGAATTTGTTGGCTGAAAAAGGCGGTGTGGAAGTAGACCTGTGGGTTCGTGAAGAAAGTGTTTATGAAGATATAAAAGATCGAAAGAGAAACGCGCTTTTCCTACCAGGCGTAGATATCTCTCCGGCTCTGACACCGACGCTTTCCTTTGGCGAAGCGCTAAAGGAAAAGGAACTTGTCCTGATCGCTGTTCCATCGCACGTCTTTAGAGAGGTTCTGGAAGGATTGAAGCCGTACATCGGGCCAGATACTGAAGTGATGATTGCCACCAAAGGAATCGAGAATGACTCCCTGCTGATGATGAGTCAAGTGGTGGAAGCGGTTTTGGGAGAACGGTTTCTGTCCCGATTTGCATGCCTTTCAGGGCCCAGTTTTGCCGCGGAGGTGTGTCGAAAATGCCCTACCGCCGTGGCTGTCGGGTGTCTAGACGAAACACACGGCCGGAAAGTGCAACAGCTTTTTTCGAGAGGCTTTTTCCGGGTTTATCTGAGTCGGGACGTGGTGGGGACCCAGCTTGGGGGTGCGCTGAAGAATGTGATCGCACTGGCGGCGGGTGTTTCTGACGGATTGGCTTTTGGTTACAATGCGAGGGCGGCGCTCATCACCCGAGGGCTCGCGGAAATAACAAGGGTTGGAGTTAAAATGGGGGCCAATCCCCATACATTCGCGGGACTCGCCGGAATGGGTGATCTGGTCTTGACCTGTACCGGTGACTTGAGTCGAAACCGAAGCGTGGGGTTCCAGGTGGGAAAAGGTAGAACCGTAAAAGAGATCACTGGGGAAATGAAAATGGTGGCAGAGGGTGTAAAAACGTCCAAAGCTGCGTATCGGCTCGGAATCGAACAAAAGGTGGAGATGCCCATTGTCCGGCAAGTGTATGAAATCCTGTATGAAAAGAAGACGCCGCTAGAGGCGGTCCGTGAGTTGATGGAACGGGATTTGCGAGCTGAATTGGAGTATTGATGACCGGGATCGGCTTTTAAAGAGGGGAGGGAAAGTATCACCGCTGAAAATTGTCTAAGAGTGTGGGGCGGGGCCTTTGATGGGGCGTATTTGGCCAAGTATTTGGGGGACTCAATCTTTGGGAAAAACCTGATTGTAAAGGAGGCCATTTCATCGTCGAATGTTCTGCTGAAGAAGTATGCGAAAGAGGGCGCTCCCGAGGGGACGGTTGTCGTTGCTGATGAGCAGACTGCCGGACTTGGAAGAATGGGCCGGCAATGGCTTTCAAAAAAATGCGAAAATTTGCTCTTTTCGGTTTTGCTGCGGCCGGATCTTCCACCCCATAAGGTTTTTGTTTTGACCATGGTTTTTTCGCTTGCAGGGATTGACGCCGTAAAAGAAGTGAGCGGACTGAATGCGGGGATTAAATGGCCCAACGATATTTACATGGGACAGAAGAAACTGGGCGGTGTTCTGACAGAGTTTAGCGTCTTGGGGGGAAAGGTTGACTACGTGGTGTTGGGCATGGGTCTGAATGTCAATTGGCGGCCCGAAGGAGAACAAACCGTACTGTACGAGACCTCAAGCATCCGTTCGGAGACGGGTGAAAGGATATCAAGGGAGAGGCTTTTGACGGAACTGCTGAAGCAGTTGGAAATCTATTACCTGAAGGCCCTAAAGAAAAAAGAGGGCAGGGGCATGCTTTACGAGCGCTGGAATGAAAGATCCCTTGTTCTCGGAAAATCCGTGGTTGTTGAAACCGGTCGCGGGCGGGTTTGTGGCGAGGCCGCCGAAATCGATGAGAACGGCGCTCTCATGCTCATAACGGATGAGGGGAAGAAAGAAAGGATCTTTTGTGGGGACGTTTCGGTAAAAGTTGATTTCCATGAGCATAAAAAGGATCAAAAAGGGGTTCAGTAATATGGCAACCATTCAGCCGAAAGGGAAAAAACTGAGAGACGCGATCAATTGGATATCTGAGAACTTAAAGAATCAAGAGGCGGAATCACCACTGAGATTTGTTGAAGCGGCCGGGGCGCGTTTCAACCTTTCCCCGAGAGAAGAGGAATTCATACGGTCTTTTTATGAGGAAAAGGGGATGTCATAGAAGGGTGGAAAGGGAATACAGTGGCGAATAAGAAACGGATTGCCGTTCTTTCGGGGGGTTGGTCCAAGGAGCGAGCCGTTTCCATCAAGAGCGGCCGGGCCGTGGTGGATGCGCTGGACAAGGAAAAGTACGATGTGGCGGTTTTCGATCCCAGGGATGACTTGGATTTATTGGGCCGGAAGAAGAATGTAATTGACCTGGTTTTCAGTGTGCTACACGGAAAGTATGGGGAAGACGGGCGAATGCAAGGTCTCCTTGACATCCTGGGCATTCCGTTTGTGGGATCAGGGGTATTGGCGAGTGCCATGGCGATGAACAAGCGCGTGAGCAAGGAGATATATCAAAACACTGGACTGCGGGTCCCTAAAGGGATCACGGTCAGAAAGGATGAAGCGGTTGATATTCGGAAAATAGGGAATGTGCTGGGCTTGCCCGTTGTGATTAAACCTGTGAGTGAGGGGTCGAGTATCGGGATTTCAATCGTGGAAGATGAAGGGGGCTGGCAATCAGCTATTGAAAGGGCGTTTCAATTAGACGATGAGGTGCTTGTGGAAGAATATCTTCTTGGGCTTGAGATCACAGGCGCAGTGTTGGGGCGTGAGAAGCTTGAGACGTTGCCGTTGGTTGAAATAGTGCCCAAAGAAAACCATCGGTTTTTTGACTATGAAGCAAAATATGTGGCGGGAGAGACGACGGAAATCTGCCCTGCAAGAATTGAAAAAGATATGGCGTTTGAGGCGTCGGAAGTGGCGAAAAAAGCACATCAGGCTTTGGAATGCCGGGATTGGAGCCGAACGGATATGATTGTAAGGGGTGGGTTAATCTATGTGCTTGAGACGAATACCATCCCTGGAATGACGGAAACGAGCCTTGTACCATTGGCGGCAAAAGGGAGGGGATGGCGTCTTTCCGAATTGCTGGACAAAATGATTGGAACGGCGCTGGAAAACCCGTAGAGAGAGGCATGGGAACGGCCCAATGTTTCACGTGAAACATTGGGCCGTTCCCAAATACCCGGCCGAACCGTCGAACCCGAATTGCAGCATCTCCCCATGATGCTATTCTATCTCTCCTTCATTTACATCTTCTTCCCAATGAGAAAAGTCCAGTGCCATTTCGAAGGCAGACCTGGTAAAATCCAGAACCCTTTTGAAGTCGGCATCAGAAAGCTTTCTGGCCCTATCATGCCCCCGATAGATGTTTACAAACTGGCGTTCCCGCTCCAACTGAAGCGGTAGCCTACCGACCCCCCACCTTTCGAGCATTGCCCAAACTTCAGGATTGTAGGTCCGGGTCAGCCGAACGACAACCGGGATGGGATCGTGCCGGGCCAAAAGGGCGGCCAGCCGAAGAATCAACTCGAAAGAGAGGGTTGCAGCACCGCTTTCAACGGCGGCCAGAAAGGATTCATCGGCAAGTTGAATACTGCGACAGACATCCTTCCGCGTCATTCCAGCCACTTCGCGCAGGTCCTCCAGATAAGCGCCGGCTTCCTTTATCATCTTTGTCCGTTCCGGCGTCTGGAGAGCCGCTTTACCAACCATTCCTGAAACAACAGCCCCTTTGGATACAATTCGGGCGGCCGCAAAAGTCATGTCCAAGAGCATTTTCACAACAGAGCGTTCGTCTCGAGGATACGTCTCAAGGATCTCTTTTGGTATTTCCGGCGCTTCTGTTCCCATCACGACTTTTCGAGGATCATCACCTCCACCTTCCCTTCCAGCGCCTTTTTGAATTCAATTGCATCCGGGTCACCGCCCACAATGGCACCATAATGCATGGGAATGGCCAGTGCCGGCTGAATGGCCAGTGCCGCTTTCGCAGCCTGCTCAGCGGTCATCACATAGGTGCCGGATACTGGCAGAAGGGCGATATCAACGTGGAGGTCTTTCATTTCAGGGATAAAATCGCAATCACCGGCATGGTAGATTTTGACACCGGAAACTTCAAGAACGAATCCCAACCACCCGTTCTTCCTTGGGTGAAAATCCTTATCCGTATTATAGGAAGGGACCGCCAGAATCTTGATGCCGTCAAGATCCAAAGAATCTCCGGGCTTCAGGGTTCTGATGTCACCGGTGAGCTTTCCAACGGAGTCCTTTTCGGTGACGATAACTGTTGTGGGCCCTTGGATCTTAGCCACATCCTCCGGTGAACAGTGATCAAAATGCTCGTGTGAAATGAGTATCACATCTGCTTGAGGGCCGCCTTCAATTTGATAGGGGTCCAAATAAATGGTTCTTTCACCGTCAATTCGAAATCCGGCGTGCCCCAGCCAATGCAAATTCTTTACAACGGTTTCTAACATGATAAGCCTCCCGTAGGCCAAATGGTTTCCGTTAATAACGTGTCACCCATCAGCGGGGTTCCAGAAGAATTTTATGGTCCACCAATGAAAATCGTCGAATACTGGCGGCGATCTCCTTGGTTTCACCAAAAATATTGATCAACCTTATGAGGTGATCTTGGACCTCCAAAGCATCAACATCCTCAAAAAACATCTCCTCAATGCCGTTTCTCAAAATGTACACCGTGGATTCACACATGCTGATTCATCTCCTTTACCATCTCCTCAACCAAGCTAACCGCTTCGACCACAAGATGCGGCAGGGGCTCTTTGGAAGCACCCACAACCGTGATCCTCTCCTGGGTAAGGGGCAAAAGGATCTTTCGGGCGGAACTGGCGCCGACCGCAGCAGCCATCTTCGGGGTCATCTCCCCCATCATGGCATTGGCCACCAGAACCGAAATGGGACCGATAATGATATCGGCATTGTAACTTGTTTGAATTATTGCATTTTCACCAGAACCACCCCGGTTGGCCCCAGCCTTCATCATCCTGGAAGTGGCAATTGAATTGGTGCCAAGGGCCAAAATTTCCAAACCGGACCCAAGGGAAGCCCGAAGTCCTTTTATGAGTGTTGCACCAATGCCCCCGCCTTGTCCGTCCAAAACCATGACTTTCAAATTCTGAACCTCGAATTAAGCATTAATTGATACATTTGAAAAAACCGTTGCAACCTTTTTGAAAGGCCGCTATTTTATGGCAAAAAACTTATCAGAGCCGATACCTATTGTAAAGATCTGAAATTCCGGGAAACAAAAACAGGGGTCTTCATGCTTGGTCTAACACTCTATTTTGCTCTTGGCGCATATCTTTTGGGGGGAATCCCTTTCGGGAAAATCATTGCCAGAATGGTGGCACAGATCGATATTACCCAGCGGGGAAGCCGAAATATCGGCGCAACAAACGTTGCAAGGGAGCTTGGCTTGAAATGGGGGCTGGTGACCCTGTCCTTGGATATATTGAAAGGCCTGGTCCCTATCCTGATTTTTTCAACCTGCACCGCCGGCAGCGGCCTTTCCGGCCACATTGCCTTGGCACTGGTTTCCCTCTGCCCCCTTTTGGGACATCAGTTTTCCATCTTCATGCGATTTAAGGGCGGAAAGGGGGTTGCAACGGCATTGGGTGCTTATCTGGCACTCTCGCCAATGAGCTGTCTTTTAGGCCTTTCAGTGTTTCTGCTGGTGGTGGTGAAGTGGCACTATGTATCCCTAGGGTCCATGATTTCCGCCGGCTCGATACCCATATTCCTGGCACTCCTCCATCAGCCCATGCCATTGGTGCTGGCATCGGTTGTCATGGCGATCCTCATCTATTTAAAACACGCAGAGAACATCACCAGGCTGGCCAGGGGTGAGGAAAAAAGCTGGAAGCACCGGAAACGTCAAGCGTCAAGTTAAGAATTCCACCAACCGGTCCAGTTCCTCGTCGGAATAGAAGTAGAGGACGATCTGACCCTGTTTGCCCTCTTTCTTGATTTCCACCTTGGTTCCCAGGTTTCGTTTCAGGTTTTCGGAAAGGGAGTGAATGTAAGGGTCGATGTTGGATAGGACTTTCTTTGGCTTCGGCCCTTTCTTCTGCTTTCGTGCCAGGGCCTCAGCCTGTCGTACCGATAATCCCTTTTTAACGATGGCATCCCGCAGAATCCGTTGTTGGTCTTTCTCCGGAATGCCGGCCAGCAGTCTTGCATGCCCCATGCTGAGGCGTCCGTCAATGACATCCTGTTGGATGGCGGACGGTAGCTTCAGAAGCCGTAGAAGGTTGGCAATGGTGGAGCGGTCTTTACCCAGCCGATGGGAAAGCATTTCCTGTGTGGATGCCGTATCTTCAAGCAATTTCTGATAGGCCAGGGCTTCTTCAATGGGGTTTAAGTCTTTTCGCTGGATGTTTTCAATCAGTGCCAGTTCAAGTGATTCCAAAGGCGTTACGTCTTTCACCACCACCGGGACCCGTTCCAAACCGGCCATCCGGGCTGCCCTCCAACGTCTTTCGCCGGCGATGAGCTGGTAACCGGCTTCGGTTTTGTTGACCAGCAGCGGCGTAAGGATTCCCTTTTCACGAACCGAAGCGGCCATTTCATCCAGCTCATCTTCTGGAAAACGCTGTCGAGGTTGATTTGGATTCGGTTCAATGGCCGCAATGGGACAGAAGAAGAACTGTTCTTCCTTTTCATCCAGGTCATGACCGTCGGGAATCAGGGCGGACAAGCCTTTCCCCAAGGCCTTTCGTTTCGTCATTGTCCCTTCTCGCTTTCTATAAATTCCCGCGCCAGCGTCAGGTAGCTCTGGGCGCCGGTAGAAGATATATCATAAAGGATGATCGGTTTACCGTGACTGGGCGCCTCACTTAAGCGAACATTACGAGGGATAACCGTTTTGAGAACCCGCTCATGAAAAAGACCGCGGGTTTCCTGTTCCACTTGTCGCGACAGATTGTTCCGCCGATCGTACATGGTCAACAAAATGTCGACGCGTCGAAGCAACGGATTAAGTCTCTTTTTAACGGCCTTGACCGTGGTGAGCAACTTGCTCAAACCTTCCAGTGCATAATACTCACACTGCAAAGGAACCAGCACTGAAGCCGAGGCGGTCAAGGCGTTGATGGTAAGGAAACCCAATGACGGCGGGCAATCCAAAAAAACATAATCGTAGCGTTCTCGAAGTGCCGCCATGGGTTTTTTAAGAAGAAACTCCTTGGAAGCCATGGAAACCATTTCAACTTCCGCACCCACCAGCTCACGAGTGGCTCCCAACAGATGAAGGCGCGGAAGTGCCGTTTCGGTAATGGCACTTTCAAGGGAACAGGAACCCATCAACACATCGTAAAGTCCATGGGAAATGGTGCCGACATCCACCCCCACCCCCGTTGTGGCATTCCCTTGCGGATCACAATCAATTAGAAGGCATGATTTCTCTCCGGCGGCAATGGCAGCGGATAAGTTCACGGCGGTGGTTGTCTTGCCCACGCCGCCCTTTTGATTGGAAATAGAAACAACCCGGGTCATGATCTAAGCCTTAAAGTTTTAATCCCAGCTGAAAACCGTCGCGAACGGCGGTAAGAATATTTCTCGGCTTTTTCGCATCACCGATCACATGAATTTCAGGGACGCGCCCATTAAGCGCAGCAACAAGACTGTTTTCGCTTCTCGATCCGGCGGCAAGGACAATGGTATCGGCCGGAATTGTGTCCGAACCCTCTACATTCGTTACCAGAAGCCCCTCAGGGGATATTTCGACAGCTTTTGTTTGTGTTCGAATATCCACCCCCAGTCTTTTCAATTCTCCCAAAAGGACCCAGCGAGTGGTCAGCCCCACATCTGCGCCCGCTTTTTTGGTCATTTCAACAACCGTTACCTCTTTGCTGCCATGATTGAGCAATCGGGAGAGTGTTTCGTGTGTTTCGGCCCGGTTCACCATGAGAAAATGAAGGACTTCGGGAGAGAGGGTTCCCTTATTTGCCAGAAAGAGTGCCGTTTCAAGACCTACGGCGTTTCCCCCCAAAACAGCAACCCTTTTACCGGTTTCGAGATTGTCTGCCAAAAGATCCCATGCCTGAATCACATTATCACCGTCAATGCCACGGATCTCCGGTTCGGCAGGCCGTGCGCCAGCCGCGATGATCACCACATCCGGTGCTTTTTCGGAAATCATCTCCGGTGTTGCTTCCGTTTCGAGCAAGGTTTTTACGCCCCTTTCCCGCAGGTTGTGAATCAGATCAATGGCAGCGCTTTCCAACTCTCCACGTCCCGGAATCAGATGATTCAGCAGAATCTGGCCCCCAAGCCGGTCCGTCTTCTCCACCAATATTACCTCATGACCACGGTCTTTGGCGGTAATTGCCAGGGACATGCCGGCGGGCCCGCCCCCAACCACGAGAATTTTCTTAGGTTTTTGGGCAGGCTCAATTGCCAGTTCCGCCTCATATCCGGCTTTCGGGTTGACCGTGCAGATGGCGGGTCGCCCCTGAAAAATAGAATCAAAACAACCCTGGTTGCAGGCCACACAATGGTAAATGAGGTGGCTTTTTCCGGACCGGGCCTTGTTCGGCAGTTCCGGGTCCGCCAGCAATCCTCTGGCAATGGTTACCAGATCCGCATCACCGCCTCGAAGGATTTCCTCGGCGGTTTCGGGATCATTGATGCGGTTGCTGGCAATGACCGGAACCGACACCGCTCTGCGGATACCCCTCGCCAGATAGACATATCCGCTTCTTGGAACTCCCATGGTGAGCTGGGGCACACGGGTTTCATGCCATCCGCCCGTGACGTTAAACAGATCGATCCCCGCCTTCTCAGCTTCGGCGGCGAAAATCCTTGCCTCCCGGTTGGTGTTGCCCCCCTTCATATAATCATTTCCGGCGATGCGCAACAGTATCGGAAACCCGGGGCCCAAAGCGTTACGCACTTTGGTAATGACTTCAAGGCCGAAACGCATGCGGTTTTCCATGGGACCGCCGTATTCGTCTTCACGGAGATTCGTTAACGGTGAAAGGAACTGACTGATCAGGTAACCGGCACTTCCGAGGATCTCCACGGCGTCAAACCCGGCATCACGCGCTCTCACCGCAGCTTCGGCAAAATTGTCCTGAATAGCGGGAATTTCCTCGAGAGACAGCACTCTCGGCGTTTCCCCCGTCAATCTGGAACGTACTGCGGACGCTGAGACCGGTTTCCTTCCTCCCATCATGGCCGAGTGGGTGTAACGGCCGGCCTGATAAAGTTGTGCCGCAATCTTTGCGCCGCCATCTTTGACGGACCGGGTCAAACGTTTTAGGCCCGGAATGAACCGATCATCATAAATTCCAATCATTCCCACCATGCCGCCCGTTTCGTCGATGGGGCACCCTCCCACAATGACAAGGCCGACGCCTCCGCGGGCTCTCTCAGCGTAAAAATCGACCAATTGGTCCGTTACTTCTCCCTTTGGGGTGTAGCCAAGATGCATGGCAGTCATGACAATCCGGTTTTTAAGGGTCATGTCCTGTATGGTGATAGGGGAAAAAAGATGCGGGAATCCCATTTTTTCTGACTCCTTTCACTGAAACCCGTTTATAACGCACCACAATATGCGGCGACTTTGGCATACCTTGAAAAAAATATCAACCAAACCTTTTTCGAGATTACGCTTCATCCATATAAGCCCTCTTCTTTTTCCATAACCTGATGAATCCGTAAACAACGATCAACCCCCCAAGGGCAAAAAGAATCTCGTACAGATAGAAACTCAAATGGGCAAACCAGGCAACGGTCTCTTTAAGTGAACCACGCCAGTTGTCTTCAACTTTAAAAAGAGGTGTTCCCAATACTTGGGAAAAAGCCTTTCGAAGGGGTGTCCCTTCTTTCATGCGGTTCAGGATTTCAAAAAGCGCCTCTTTACCGTATGTCTTGATAAGATAATCAACAAAGCTTCTGCTCTCTTCGTAGGATAGACGAAGTCCCTTTGCCTCTCGTGGAAAGCCTTTGCTCAGTTTGGCCAAAGGGATGACCCGATCTGCAAAGGCGGCCTTGGGCAACAGCGCTTCCTTTTGGTTCTCCAGAATATCCATTACGCCGTTGCTGACCCATTGAGCGACGCCTTCATCAAGCCATCTGGGAATCCTGACTTGTCGGATATGCGCGTGAAGCAGAAGGTGAGAAAGCTCGTGCTTTAAGATATCATTAAGTACCAAAGGGTTCTCTATCTTGGTGCAGTCTATGACAATCAGGTTTTTGTTGGTGACGGCAAAGCCCACAATGAGAGGGCTGCCAGCCATACGGCGAAACCGCTCTTCATGGTTCATTAAAATGACGGTCGGCTTAAACAGGAAATCCCAGTGAAACAGATCCTCAAGGTCCTTCTTAATTTTCGGGATTCGTTGGGCGGTTATTTGAGCCGTTTCAGCGAGGGCCGGGGAGAAAAGGATTTCAACATCCTTGCTTTTCAGAACCTGGTAATCGCCTGCCTGGGCAAAGGCAAAAACGCCTATAGAGAGCACAAGGAAACAAAGCGTCATCCCCAGGCAAAAGGGCCGGCGTACGCTACGGACAGATGTATAAAGAAAAAGTCTCATGGGCGTTAGAATATTATCAATGCTTTTAAAGCGTGTCATCCTTGCAAAGGGAACACGTATGATCTACCATGAAATGATGTTCTCTAAAAAGAAAAAATGGATTTAAAATGACAAAGGTCCTTACCGGGCTTGACCGGTTAACAGAAGGCGAATGGAAACGGTTTCGCGGGCAGCGGCTGGGCCTTCTCTCAAACCCCGCTTCCCTAAACCGGAGGCTCGAAACGGCGCAGGAGGTATTGATTAAACGGCTACCGGGACATCTTAAAGCGCTTTTCGGGCCGCAGCACGGTTATGGCGCAGAAGACCAAGACAATATGGTGGAGACGCCTCATGCCAGTGACCCGGTGCTCCGTATTCCCGTCTTCAGCCTCTATGCCGAGTCACGCAAGCCCGGCGCCCATATGTTTAAGCCCATCGATACGCTCATCATAGATCTTCAGGATGTGGGAACAAGGGTGTACACCTTTTCGTCCACACTGCTTAACTGCATGAAAGCCGCGGCACGTTTTGGCAAGCGGATCGTTGTCTTGGACCGTCCCAATCCCCTTGGTGGGGAAATCCTGGAAGGAAACCGCCTTTCGCCCAACCTTTTCTCGTTTGTGGGTTCAGCGGAACTCCCCATGCGGCATGGACTCACCATGGGTGAAATGGCCCAATTATTCAACCGGGTTTTGAAACTGAAATGCGACCTCCAAGTCGTACCCATGGTCGGTTGGAAAAGACATATGACCTGGCGCGAAACCGGTCTTAGGTGGTTGATGCCCTCACCCAACATGCCGTTTCCCGATACAGCCGTTGTGTATCCCGGACAAGTGCTGTGGGAAGGAACAAATGTTTCGGAAGGAAGGGGGACCTGCAGGCCCTTTGAAATCTTCGGGGCGCCTTATTTTAGACCGAAGGCCATGGAAAGACACCTGAACCCCGACGACCTGACGGGTTGTTATCTCCAGGACTATGTGTTTCGCCCAACCTTTCATAAATGGTCCGGTGAGCTTTGTCGAGGGTTCATGATACATGTTCTGGATCTTGGTCTCTATCGGCCTTACCACGTTTCTTTGGCACTGTTGCGGGCGGCTATCTTACAGCATGGTGAGCACTTTGAATGGAAACAGCCGCCTTACGAATATGAATACAAAAAAAAACCCATTGACTTGATTCTGGGAAGTGTTTCCCTGAGGCAGGGTCTGGAATCCGGCCGGTCTCTCAGTTGGCTTGAGAAAGACTGGCCCCGGGATCTCAAAACCTATGGTGAGTGGATCAAGCCCATCCTGCTATACTCGTAAACCTTCAGGGAAGGTCTCCACATCACCTGCCGCGTAATCAATGTCAACGGGCTGTGGTGATCAAATGTGCCTCAGTCTTTCTGGCCACCTCCGATCCATCGATCTATGGCGTCTTTGTCAAATCTCCAGACCCTTCCGATTCGAATGGCAGGGATCTTTCCCTCAGCCGCGTATTTGCATATGGTGATTTCGTGCAGTTTAAGATATTTCGCAATTTCCTTGGTTGTCATGATTTTTGGCATAATACGTACTCCCTGGTGTTCAAATAGGTTCAATGAGTTTTTTCAAGGACAGAAAGGCCCAATTACCCATTTCTTAGTACTTTAATGCCGAGAAGACTAAAAGTCAATAAAAATTATTTTAATAGCCGATGTTAAAAGAACTTTTACAAACCCTTTTTACTCTTTTTCTATTTTGCCTTGACGAAGGTCTAACGGCTCATTATAACGGGCCTCAAAAAATGCCATATTCTGGAAAATGCCTTATAAATTGAGTAAAAATCTGTATGCTCCACCAAAAGAAGCGCATATCCTGGCTTGACAAGAACAAGCTGAAGGCGCAATCAAACACCATCAGAACTGTGGGCAAATGGGGTTTCTATTTTGTCCTGATCGGTCTCATCGCCGGGCTGGGGTCGATCCTTTTTCATTTCCTCTGTCAGCTGGGCTCCCATTTTCTATTGGATCAGATCGCGGGGTATCGGCCACCCGCGCCCCCTGGTGAAGGCCACCTTTTCGAGCCCACCAAGACCGTTTTCAACCGGTGGATACTCCTTTTTCTGCCGGTTTTTGGCGGTCTTGTCAGCGGGTGGCTGGTGTATACCTTTGCGCCGGAAGCCGAAGGACACGGTACCGATGCTGCCATCGATTCCTACCACAACAAAGGTGGTTTTATCCGCGGCAGAATTCCCATTATCAAGACGGTGGCCTCCGCCATCACCCTGACTTCGGGCGGATCGGGCGGCCGCGAGGGACCGATCGCCCAGATCGGAGCTGGTTTTGGATCTTTCCTTGCCACAAAACTGAAACTCTCGGATCGTGAGCGCCGGATCATGCTGGCTGCGGGCATGGGGGCCGGTGTTGGCAGTATCTTCAGGGCGCCGCTTGCAGGGGCGCTATTCGCCGCAGAGGTGCTTTACAGGGATCCGGAATTCGAATCGGAAGTGATTATTCCCGCGGGCATATCCTCGGTGGTGGCCTATTGTGTTTTCTGCCTGGTCTTCGGGTGGGGTTCTTTGTTTGAAACGGAAGCCTTTGTTTTCCGGAACCCCCTTGAATTGGGTCCTTACACGGTTTTAGCCGTTGTCCTGGCTGCCGGAGGATTTCTCTATGTGAAAACCTTCTACGGTGTCCAAGGGCTTTTTAGAAAGATCAGACTGCCAAATCACATTAAACCGGCCATCGGAGGTTTGCTGACGGGCGCCATCGGCTTTTTCCTGCCCGAAACCTTGTCTTTCGGTTACGGATTTGCACAAATGGCGCTGGACAATCAGCTTCCGGCGCTGTTTCTGTTGGCCCTCGCACTGGGAAAGATTATGACGACCTCCTTTTCCATCGGTTCCGGTGGGAGTGGTGGCGTTTTCGGACCTTCAGTGGTGATCGGAGGGGCCCTGGGCGGGGCCGTGGGAAGGATTTTTCATGAAATCGTGCCCACCGTGGTGACCCAGCCGGGTGCTTTTGTTGTGGTGGGTATGGCCGGCTTTTTCGCGGGCGTTTCCAACACGCCCATCTCCACAATCATTTTTGTCAGCGAGATGACCAATTCATACCATCTGCTTCTGCCCGGACTTCTCGTCTGTTCGTTGACCTATCTGATCTCCCAAAAGTGGACCATCTACGACAAACAGGCCAAGAGCAAGATTGACTCCAATGCCCATCGGGGCACGTTCTTTGTGGACATTCTGGCGGCCATACGGGTCAAGGAGTTGACTGAAAAATTCAGAAAAGTACAGCTCATCCCTCAGGATATGAGTTTGAAACGGTTCCGAAAGGTATTCAGTTCAAGCCACCAGCACTATTATCCGGTTGTGGACCCGGAGAACCGGCTGACGGGAATTTTTTCCATCAACGACATTCGCGGTGTTATTTTTGATCAGGAAATCGGGGATTTGGTCCGGATGAAGGATGTGGCAAATCCGGATATTATCTTTACAACCCCGGAAGAAGATCTAAATACGGTTCTGAAAAAATGCACCATTCGGAACCTGCAACGGGTTCCGGTGGTGCGGGCCGATGATCACCGTATTCTGATCGGCATGCTGGATCGTAGAGACCTGATAGAACGCTATAACAAGCGGGTAGAGGAGATGAAGGCGAGCACCGCGCAGGACCAGCGAAAGAAAGCCATTCCCATGCCGGACAGCGAAATGAGTCGTTTCAGAGCGGTCACCGTTGCTGATGCCATGACGACCACCGTTGAGCCGGTCAATGTCAATGTGGATCTCGAAGGGCTGAAACGGCTGATCTATGAGAGCCGTTTCAGCAGCTTTCCCGTGGTGAACGACGAGGGGAGGCTAAAAGGCATCCTTTCCCTGTCGGACTGTAAGAAGGCCCTCAAAAAAGAAAAGCCGTTCGTGAATGCGGGTCATTTGGCAACCAAGGACGTTGTGACGGTTACAAAAGATGAAACGCTTCTGTCGGCACTGGCAAAAATCACCGCCGGCGATTTTGCCGTACTCCCGGTGGTTGACCGGGAAAATCCCGAAATAATCCTCGGTGTCATCAGCCGAAAAGACATGATGTCGGCCTTCAACGAGGTTATTGTTAACGAGTGAACCAACGAATCGAGACAATGTGGACAGATGAAAGCCGTCTATTTCATTGTCTTCAGTTTGTTTTTGGCGATCTTTGCTTCGTTGGTTTTGGGGTATTGCTTGATAAGTTTTCTGAGCAGCAATTTGGCGCTGGTTTTGTCGTTCAGCTCGTAAAAGGCCAGGGCCTGCCGCAATAGCGCGTTAGGAACCTTGTTTCCCCGCGGATATTGCTTAATGACCTTTTGAAACGCTAAAATAGCCTGTTCGTACTGCTTTGAGGCCATGTAAGATTCGCCGATCCAGAATGCGGCATTGTCAGCCAGCTTGGACTTGGGATATGTTTTGAGGAATTTCTTGAAACCGACAATGCTTTCTTCGTATTTCCCCTTCCGATAAAGCGCCATGTTGATGTCGTAGAGCTTCTGATCAGCGGGGATTTTCACTTCCGGCTTGGCCTTGGCCACGGGTTTGTCGATCTTCTGGGTCCGGGGGGCTCCGCCGGGCCTTGCAGAGGCGTCTTTTTCATCGGGTGAACGCATGGGTTCAAGACCCAAATAGGAAGAGATCCGATCCACGCGCATTTCCAGCCGAACCAGCCTTCTTCGCATATCGGTAATGCTCTCACCCAGGGCATTCCCCTGTGTGTCATCTCTTTCAATGGACCGTTTCAGCAGATGACTGTTTTCGTCCAAACGGCCATTTAAAAACCGCATTTCTTCTTTCAACCGATCCATTTCGGCGCTGTTTGCCGCCATGCGTTCGCCGCTTGACAACAGTTCTTTGTCCGTCTTGGCTTCAATCGCATCAATCCGTTTGCTGAGATAAAGAAATTTATCTTCCGTAACGCATGAAGAAAAAAGGAGAAGACAGACAAAGCAAACAACCATCCCTGAAGCGGCATGTTTTGTCAAACCATGTATTCCCATATTTCACCCCAATATGGACGGATAACCTGAAAGTTTTTAACGCAAAACCGGTGCCGGGCCGATAATGAATGGCGCAACACCGGTAGGACCTCTGATTGATTGTTTTGCAGCCCGCCCAATAGTCCAATGAACGGGCCAAAAGCCAGAACTATTGAAAGAGTTTGAAGGTGTCCCTTCGGTTCAATGCCCAAGCAACTGGATTACTGGCAGGGTCCGCCGGTCTCAATTCACCATAACTGATCGTCTTTATGCGGTCCGGAGAGATGCCAAGGGCCACGAGGAATTTTTTTGCACTCATGGCGCGCCGCTCACCCAGGGCAAGGTTGTATTCTTCTGTACCTCTTTCATCACAATTGCCCGCAATAAGGACGGAATAGGAGGGATTGGCACGCAAATAATCAGCCTTTTGTCTGAGAATCAGCTGGGCCTCTGGTTTCAAATTTGATCTGTCAAAGTCGAAATAGATGTTCTGGTTTTCAAAATCCGCAATGAGATTGGCTTTTCTGGCAGCGGCTTTTTCGGCTTCAAGACCTTCGACGACCACGGCTTTCGGTTCTTCTTTGACCACGGTCACTTCTTCGGCTTCCCCGGCAGGTGGCGTGACGCCGCCTTCCACGCCCACCTGTTTCTTGGCACAGGACGAGATCAAGAAGACCGAACAGATGAATATAATGGCGATTAAGCCGTTAAAGATTTTCCTTTCCATACCCTCGTTTCCTCCCATAGATTTGCAATTAAAATCGGAAAAACAAAAAACAAAAACGGCCAAAAAGACAATCCTTTGGCCTCAATGCTGCTGATTGTCCATCAAAGGCGTTAGATTACGAAGAATTATATAGATATTACCTTAACATTTCTGATCATATATTTCAAGTGTTTATTAATAGGCCCAATACAAATTGATTTGACAGCTCTGTGCCGTCGTTATAATGTTGTACCGATTTTTGGGGGAGCCCAGGTTTGGAGGAAAGATGGGAGAAGAGAACTTCGAAGCGGCCATGAAACGGTTGGAGGAAATTGTAAAGCGCCTGGAAGGGGGTGACATGTCGCTCGGGCAATCTTTGCAGGCCTTTGAAGAAGGCATGCAATTGGCCGGGTATTGTTCCAGTGAACTTGAAAGGGCGGAAAAAAAAGTTTCCCTACTGGTTAAGGAGAGCGCTGGAAATTACAGAGAAACGCCCTTTAGTGCGGATGGAGAAAGTAGTGGAGAGTCCCATGAGCTTTGATTTAAAGTCCTATCTGGGGGAAAAGCGCGTTCAGGTGGACGCTGCGCTGGACGTTTACTTGCCGAAAAGAGATGGGCTCATATGGGATTTGGTCGAGTCCATGCGTTACAGTCTGTTTGCCGGGGGAAAGCGTTTGCGTCCGATTCTTTGTACTTGCGGTGCCGAGGCCGTGGGTGTTTCCGCCGAACGGGTGCTTCCCGTTGCCTGTGCTCTGGAGTTAATCCACACCTATTCGTTGATCCATGATGACCTCCCATTAATGGATGATGACGATCTGAGACGGGGAAAACCGACCAATCACAAGGTTTTTGGTGAAGCGATCGCTCTTCTGGCCGGTGACGGCCTTTTGACCGAAGCGTTCAGCTTGTTGACCTCACCTCATGCCACCAAAGAAATCGGATCCGACCGTTTGGTCCAAGTGATCAGAACCATTTCCCTTGGCGCCGGTCTTGGCGGGATGGTGGGGGGTCAGGTGGTGGATATGCAATGGGAGGGAAAAGCGCCGGACATTGAAACGGTGGAATTCCTCCATACCCATAAAACAGGGGCCCTCATTACAGCATCTGTGACAGCAGGCGCCATCGCCGCCGGGGCTCAAGAATCAGAGGTCCAATCCCTTTGCTCCTATGGTCAAAAAATCGGTCTGGCATTTCAGATTTCCGATGATATTTTGGATGTGGAAGGAGACAGCGAAACCATGGGAAAAAGAGCGGGCGCAGACCAAGCAAAGGGAAAAGCGACCTATCCGTCCGTTCTGGGAATGGATCAATCAAAAAGAACTCAGCAGGCGCTTGTCCAAGAAGCAGTGGAAGCGTTGAAAGCGTTTGGTGAGAGAGCGGAGCCACTTCGACAAATTGCTTATTATATCATTGAGAGAAAGAAATGAGCGAAAGCGGGTTGAAAGGGGATTTACTGGACAGCATAGAGAGTCCTGCGGATATAAAAAGCCTTTCTTTGAATCAGTTGCAGCATCTGGCAGAAGAAATCCGCAGGAAAATTATTGAGACGACATCAAAAACAGGCGGGCATCTGGCTCCCAATCTGGGTTCGGTAGAGTTGTCCATCGCCTTGCACTATGTTTTTGACGCTCCCAAAGACAAGATCATTTGGGATGTGGGACACCAAGCCTATACCCATAAGCTGCTTACCGGCCGGCGAGACCAGTTCCACACCCTCAGGACGTACCGGGGCATCAGCGGTTTTCCAAAGCGTTCGGAAAGCCCCTATGACGCCTTTGACACAGGGCATAGCAGCACTTCTATTTCCGCGGGCTTGGGCATTACAACGGCAAAGTGCTTGAAGGGTGAGAAACAAAAGGTCATTTCGGTGATCGGGGACGGCTCCATGACCGGAGGAATGGCATTTGAAGGCCTCAATCAGGCGGGGCACACGGAAAAAGACCTTATCGTGGTTCTAAATGACAATGCCATGTCCATTGCCCCCAACGTGGGCGCCTTTTCGTCATTTCTGAGCCGCAAGATGACCGGAAAGCGGTTCGTAAATTTCAAAAAGGATCTGGAGAATTTCATAAAATCTCTACCGGGCGTGGGGGAAAATATCTTGAATTTTGCCCGCAAAAGCGAAGATTCCTTTCTCGCTTTTTTCACTCCGGGAATGATGTTTGAAGCATTTAAGTTCAAATATATCGGTCCCATCCAAGGGCATCGCCTGGACCGGCTGATTGAAACCTTTCGCAATACGGAAAACCTGCAGGGGCCGGTCTTGATTCACGTACTGACCACCAAAGGCAAGGGGTATGAGTTTGCCGAGAAGGACCCGGCGTACTTCCATGGCGTCGGTTCCTTTGACGTCCACACAGGAGCGCCCCCTGTCAAGAAACCGGAGAAACCGGCACCATCTTACACGGCGGTTTTCGGCAGAACCATGATGGATTTGGCTTCAAGAAATGAGCGACTCTTCGCCATTACGGCGGCAATGCCGGAGGGAACCGGATTGACGGCCTTTTCCAAGGAGTTTCCAAAACGGTTTCTGGATGTGGGAATCGCAGAGCAGCACGCCGTAACCTTTGCAGCGGGTCTGGCAACGGAGGGTTTCCAACCCGTTGTGGCCATCTACTCCACCTTTTTGCAGAGGGCCTTTGACCAGATCATCCATGATGTGTGCCTTCCCAACCTACCGGTGGTGTTCGCCCTGGATCGCGGCGGCCTTGTGGGGGAAGACGGGCCGACCCACCACGGGCAGTTTGACATGTCCTATCTCAGAAGTCTGCCCAACATGAGCATCATGGCCCCCAAAGACGAAAACGAATTGCGGCATATGTTGTTCACGGCACTGAATCACAAGGGACCCGTTGCCATCCGATATCCACGCGGCAATGGTCTGGGTGTGCCCATGGATGATGCTTTTCGAGAGATTCCCATTGGCGAAATTGAAATGCTGAGAGAGGGGACCGATCTTCAAATCCTGGCACTGGGCAGCATGGTATATCCATCCCTTCAGGCGGCCCGTCTTCTGGCGGAAGAAGGCATCTCCGCGGGTGTTCTGAACTGCCGTTTTGTAAAGCCCCTGGACAAGAAAGTCGCAGATCTTGTCGCACCCACGGGCCGGCTTTTGGTGGTTGAGGAAAATGTAAGAATGGGTGGTCTTGGCGGCGGTGTTCTCGAGCTTTTGAATGACATGGGCGTGGGGGACATCCAAATCAAACGGATGGGAATTCCCGATCTCTTCGTTGAACAGGGACCGGCCGGGTTGCTTCGAAAGAACCTGGGCCTTGACGCGGAAGGCATTTTTAAGGAGGCAAGAGATCTCTGCCGGACAACCTGAGCAACAAAAAATGGCGACTGGACAAATTAATGCTCCATAAGGGTCTCGTCGAAAGCCGCGAAAAAGCCAGAGCCATGATCATGGCAGGTCTGGTTTATGTAAATGAGAAAAAAATCGCAAAAGCCGGCCATCTTTTTCCCCAATCCGCATCAATCTCCCTGAAAGCGTCCGGGCTGCCGTTCGTGAGCAGGGGGGGCCTGAAACTTGAAGGAGCCATCAAGCATTTTGCCATAGATGTCAGGTCACTCCTTTTGCTGGATGTGGGGGCTTCTACGGGCGGATTTACCGACTGTCTGTTGAAGCGGGGTGCCAAAGAGGTTATCGCCATAGATGTGGGCTACGGTCAGTTTGCCTGGAAGCTGCGGCAAGATCCGCGTGTCAAGGTCATGGAAAAGACCAATATCCGCCACCTCTCGCCGGAAGCCCTCGGCAAGCCTGTGCAGGGGGCGGTCATCGATGTGTCCTTTATCTCCCTAAAACTGGTCATTCCCGTTGTGTCCCGTCTTCTAACGCACCATGCCTTTATTCTGGCGTTGATAAAGCCTCAATTTGAAGTGGGCAGAGGGAAGATCGGCAAAGGCGGCGTGGTAAGGGACCCAGCCTTACATGAATCGGTGATTTCCGATTTGACGATTTTCTGTCAGGGATCGGGCTGGACCGTGGAAGGTGTCGTGCCATCCTCCCTCCTGGGCCCAAAAGGCAACCGTGAGTTTTTCATTTATCTCAGACGATAGCCCAGCACCCGATGGTGGTTTTCCGGCGAAAGAGACCGAGGGTGTGTGGATTCCATTGAATCAGGAGACAAAAGTAAGATGCAGGGTATTGATCAACTGATAGAAATCATACAGAAAGTGGCCTCCGGGGAATATTCTAACGACATCATGGCACTGACTTGTGAGGATCAGCCGGAAACCGTGAGAACCATCGCGGAAGCCATGGGTTTGATGATGGTCAAAGTCGAGGCACGGGAGTATCGGCTGGAACTGATGGTAAAGGAGTTGGAGGCGTTAAACGAAAAGATCAAGCGGAACGCCATTAGCGTGGTGTCCACCATGGCCCATGCCCTGGCGGCCCGGGATGCTTACACGGAAGGACACACGGCCCGGGTGGCGGATGTGGCCTGCAAAATAGGGCGACAGATGGGGCTGCCGCAAGAGGAAATAGCGTTTATCCGCCTAGGTGGCATTTTGCATGATATTGGAAAAATCGGTTTTCCGGATCGGCTTTTCGAACCCCACGGCAGCAAGAACCCGCCCGAACTGGTAAAACAGATTACGCGGCACCCCAGCACCGGGGCGGAAATTTTGAAGGAGCTGGATTTCCTGGGGCCGGCGCTGGCATATGTCCACTGTCACCACGAAAGGCCTGATGGCAAAGGCTACCCCCGTCGTCTCAAGGACGAGGAAATCCCTCTAGGCGCTCGAATTCTGGCCGTGGCAGACGCATTCGACGCCATGACCACCGACCGGCCCTATCAAAAAGGGATGCAGCCGGAGGCCGCACTGGAGATTTTGAAAAAGAGCGCCGGGAAAAAATGGGATAGAAACTGCGTTCTGGCCTTTGAAGCGGTCTTAAGGAAATCGGAACCGCAGTCCCTTAACGGCCACCGCGTTTCGAGGCCTTGATGGGATTGATTTTGGCGGCAGCCGGTACGGCTTCCGCTTTTATGTGTGTTGCCATGCTGCAATTCCCGACGCGCCATTTGGCAGCAGGATCCGGAAAGACCATGCAGTATTGACCGTCGTTATACTCCGCGGTTCTTTGACAGCCGACACACGCCTCCACAATATTGTGACACATGCCGCTGTTAAATCCGCATCCTTTTTTGGTCATGAAAGAACAACTCTGACCCTCTTTCACCGTTGTACAAACCATTTTAACCACATCCTTTCAATTAGTTTTTAAACTCTCTACTATCCTTGAAAAATGGATAGTTGTCAATAAAAATAGATACAAAACGGAAGATTTCAAGAAAAAACCTGAAGAAAGCCTATGGGTTTTCCCCGGCCGGCAGAATGCGGAGTCCCAACTCTTTCAGCTGATCCGGCTCTGCAGGGGAGGGTGCATCCGTCAGGGGGCATGTCCCACTGGTGGTTTTGGGAAAGGCAATGATTTCTCGAATGGACCGGACACCGGTCATGATGGCCACAAGACGGTCAAATCCCAAAGCCATACCCCCATGGGGAGGGGCCCCGTATGTGAGCGCATCAATCAGAAAACCGAATTTTGCGCGGGCCTCCTGGGGGGAAATTCCCAACGCATCAAAGACCATTTTCTGTGTTTTCACATCATGAATTCGGATACTGCCGCCACCGATTTCAGACCCGTTCAACACCAGATCGTAAGCCCTGGCCCGGATTTTTTCCGGATGCTCCTTTAAAAAAGCGAGATCTTCCGCAACAGGTGCCGTAAAGGGGTGGTGGACCGCCACGAAGCGGTTGCTCTCATCATCGTATTCGAGAAGCGGAAAATCGGTTATCCACACAAAGGCGAACTGATCATCCTTGATCAGATTCTCCCGAATCCCCATCTCAAGGCGCAGGGCTCCCAGTGCGGCGTTGACAATAGAGGGCTGGTCGGCAATTATCAGGATGAGGTCTCCTGAAACAGCGCCCACACGGTCATTAAGGGCGCTTTTTGCCCCATCATCAAAGAATTTTGCCAGGGGAGACTGCCATGTGTTTTCGGTGACCTTGATCCATGCGAGACCCTTGGCCCCGCCATTGGTGGCAACCTTGGACAGTTCGTCCAGCGCCTTTCTCGAATAGGCGGCCGCAGACTGCTTCACGCAGATGGCCTTCACGACGCCTCCCGCGGCAACGACGCCCTTAAAAACCTTGAAATCCGAGCTTTCCGCAATATCGGTGATATTCTTAAATGCCATGTCAAAGCGAAGATCCGGCCGGTCTGTGCCGAAACGGTCCACGGCATCCTGATAGGTCAAATGAGGTATGGGTGAGATGATCCTTTGGTTAAGGGTCTCGCCAAAAATCGTCGCCATCATCCCCTCAAAAATATCCATGACGGCTTTCTCGTCAACGAAAGCCATTTCAAGATCCACCTGGGTGAACTCCGGCTGCCGGTCGGCCCTTAAGTCTTCGTCCCTGAAACACTTGACAATCTGATAATACCGATCAAATCCCGACATCATGAGAAGCTGCTTGAAAAGCTGGGGCGACTGGGGCAAAGCATAGAACATCCCCGTGTTGATTCGACTGGGAACCAGGTAATCCCTGGCGCCCTCGGGTGTGCTCTTTGTGAGAAAAGGGGTCTCCACTTCCATGAAACCTCTTTCGTTCAAAAACGCCCTGATGCATGCGGCGATGGCGTGGCGTTTTCTGAAATTATCAAACACCTGGGGCCTGCGAAGCTCCAGGTACCGGTATTTCAAACGAAGGTTTTCAGAGGCGTCCACCGCCCCATCCACCTGGAAGGGCGGGGTCTCGGTAACATTCAGAATTTTGATGTCCAAGGCTCTCACCTCTATCTGGCCGGTCCGAAGATCCCGGTTCTCCTGGCCTTTAAGCCTCTGAACGACGGTGCCTTTTACCGCCAGAACCCATTCGTTTCGAAGGAAATGCGCCCTCTTGTGGGCCTGGGCCTCAATCTGAGGGTCGAAAACCACTTGGGTGATGCCTTCTCTATCCCTCAAATCGATGAATATGAGGTTGCCGAGATCACGTCGTTTGTTCACCCATCCCATTAGAATCACTTCCTGGTCCACATCATCGGGTCCCAGGGAGCCGCAATCATGGGACCTCCTCCATTCTCCCAAGGGATCAATATTCGTAAGGGTCTGTTCGCTGTTCATTTTCAAAGTATATCCTCTAAGGTCGATACCAGGTTTTGGAAATCGATTTCCCTCTGCTCGCGTGTTTTCATGTCTCTTAAAATGGCCTTTTTGGCGATAATTTCGTCGTCCCCAACCATCAACACCTTCTTTGCACCCAATCGGTCGGCCTTTTTCATCTGGGATTTAAGGCCTTTCTCTCCATAATCCAATTCCACCCAGATCCCCTTTTTCCGTAAGGCCGCTACCCATTGAAAGGTCAACTCCTGAACATTCCTCCCAAGAGCCGCCACAAAAAGCTGGGGTCTTTGGGGTGCCAACGGCTTCAGCATTTCAATTAACGCCACGAGCCGTTCGACCCCCACCGCAAAACCGATGGCGGGGTGGTCAGGCCCTCCCAGGGTTTTGACCAGGCCGTCATAGCGGCCGCCCCCGGCAACGGCATTTTGGGCCCCCAGCTGATCGGTCTGAATTTCAAATGTTGTTCGGTTATAATAATCGAGACCTCTAACCAGCTGATCATTTGTTAAAAAAGGAATGCTCAGCGCATCCAGATATCCCTTCAGGGATTCGAAATGGCTTCGACAGTTCCCGCACAAAAACGAGGGAATGGCGGGGGCATCCTGAACAATGGATCTGCAGGTGTTCACCTTGCAGTCAAACACCCGCAGGGGGTTTAATCGGGCCCTTTTCCGGCAGTCGGGACAAAGGGCATCTGACCGATGTTCCAAATAAGTTTGCAGTTTTTCCTTGAAAGCCGGGCGACAGTCCCCGCATCCCAAGGAATTGATGTGCAGGCTCAAATGGGAAAGTCCTACGGAGTCGAAAAGATCCATGGCCAGATTTATGATTTCTGCGTCGCTCTTGGGTCCTGAATCACCGAAGATTTCCACATCAATCTGATGAAACTGTCGAAATCGCCCTTTTTGGGGTCTTTCATGCCGGAACATGGGTCCGATGGCGTAGAGCTTCTGTATGGGGAAATTCTGGTACAGGCGATGCTGAATATAAGCCCGGACCACGGAAGCAGTGGCCTCCGGCCTCATGGTGAGTTCCCGGCCTTTGATATCTTTAAATGAGTACATCTCCTTTGAAACAATGTCGGTCTCCTGGCCGATGCCGCGGCTGAAAAGAGCCGTGTTTTCAAGGACCGGGGTCCTGATCTCCTGATAGCCGAATGCCGACAACAGTTTTCTTGCCACGGTTTCGATTTCCTGCCACCGTGCCGATTCTCCGGGGAGAATGTCTTTAAATCCTTTTAACGCTGTAAATTCCAATGGAATCCGCACTCCTGGGTCTTAGAAGAAAATGTTCACGCTTTTGTCATTCGATGGTGATTTTCCTGGCGACTTTTCTTTTGCCGGGCTTGCGCTTCTTTTCGAGGGTCTCTATTTTCCCGTCCAACAACGTTTTCACGGCTTTCAAAAACTCAAGGCGTGACCGGTCCAGGTGCTCCAAAAACTCAGGGGAACTTTTGGACAAATCTTCAAGCCCCTGAAAAAACCTGCCAATGGGGCAAGATGCCTTGCTGGCATCCCCGTCATTCTTCTTTTCGGCCATGGGAGGCTCCCTTATTCTGAATCAAAATGAACCCATAAATGCTGCCCTTCGAGGGTCGCTCTAAGGGAATCCATTGCAGCAACCTGACGAGGGAGAATGACGCTCCGCTTGAACGCCCCGATTCGAACGATCAATTCATCCGCGACCTTATGCAATGCCACATCCCGTTTTTCAATAAAGGGCAGCTTCATTTTTAATTGGTATTTTCCGCCTGTTTTGCTGAATTCAAAAGGTCTTCCGTCGAAAAAACGATCCAGGGGATCGCGACTGCCATAAATCTGTTCTCCCAGGGCCTTCAGCTTGTCAAACCCTAACACCTCACTTTGAAACAGATTGACCGGAAGGAGGGGTACCGGCTGAAAATAGGCTTCCGCTTCCTTGACATATCGCTTCTGACTTTTCTGCCAGTTTTGAAAATACGGTTCGTTCAATGCATCGGGTAATACGCGATTCATGATGATGGCGTCGATATTCATTTTGTAGAGGGAAAAGTACATGAACGCCCGCTGGGTTTCTTTCAACACGATCTTTTCCGGATTGGTGACCAGGCGCACGGTGGTTTTTTCGGGATCGGTCAGAAGCGCATCCACGCCATGAAGTCTTTCAAAAAGCCGCTCGATGGCATCAAAATAATCCTCCCCCGGCAGGGGTATATCATAAAACCGTTTGGCCACGGGCCGGGCATATTTGACAACGGTCTTTTCGATCTTGAAGAGTTTGTTAATGTACCATTCAAGGGTTGTGGGGATGCTGATGAACCTTAAAGACTCGCCGGTCGGCGCACAGTCCAGGAGAACCACGTCAAAATCATTGTTCCTGGCGTAACGGTTGATGTGCAAAAGCAGGCTGACTTCCTCCATCCCAGGTAAAATAGCCAGCTCTTCAGCGAGAATTTCATCGAGCCCCGTGGTGTTCAAAAGGGTTGAAAGGTATTTGTGAATGTCGCCCCAGTTCTTTTCGATCTCTTCCTGAATGTCCAACTCCTGGATCCAGAGGTTTTCACCCACCTGGGTCGGCTCCCCCTTGTTCTGATTGATGAGGGCCTTCTCCATATCGAAGATGTCAGACAGGCTATGGGCCACATCCAAAGACATGATGACCGTCTTTTTTCCACCAATAGCCGCTTTTATGCCCGTTGCCGCGGCTGCACTGGTTTTTCCGACACCGCCTTTACCGGCGAAAAATATGATTCTCATCTGATATAAAGTACCGTAATATAGTATGGCAAATCAAAACAGAATATCATAATTGCCGAACTTGTCAAAACAAAATCAGCGACTATTTCATGGCAAGTGGCGTTACGTAAGGATATGAATGGAAAAAATGGGAATGGGGTGGTAGAGAGGGGGATGGAAACCGTTGGGTTTTTATCGACTTAGGAAATACCCTAAGAGCATCCATAGACTGGGGCAATTTAAAATGTTGAAACAAATTCTTTGTTTCCGGTGCCCCCTCTACCGTTTTCGGTTTACCGGCCTTAAGGTGCCCGAAATTCAGAACACCAAAGCAAACACCACAAATACAAAACCGAACAGACACAACATATTGATCGAAAAATTCCACAGCTTGTTCATTTTCATCTCTCCTTAAGTCGATAGTTTGGTTTCAGCCCATGGTCAAAGTGAACTTCCCGGGATGCTCAGTATCGAGACTTCAACGCGTTTGTCTCAAGAAACTGCAAGGGGTATGCCGAATTTTAGAATGGTTGTATCGTTGCCGGGTAACTACTTGAGATTAAAAATCAAAAAAACACGCTGGTAGAAAAATACTCTCAATGTATGGTTTTATCCGGACTTCTGGATGGAAGGGACTGTTCTATGGTGAGACGTATCGCTTCACAAAGATTCTCATAATGAAACACTTTTACGCGCTCATTCGTCAAAGATGGCCTTGACAAATTCGTCCGCGTCAAAGGGCCTCAGATCATCGGCCTGTTCTCCAATACCGATATAGCGGATGGGAATGTGTAATTCGCTTGAGATGCCGATGACAATGCCACCTTTTGCGGTGCCGTCCAGCTTGGTCAGAATAATGCCGGTAAGCCCCAATGCCGCCTGAAACGCTTCCGCCTGAGAAATGGCGTTCTGCCCTGTCGTGGCATCCAGAACGAGCCATATTTCATGGGGCGCTCCGGAAATCTTTCGACCGATAACACGCTTCACTTTCTGGAGCTCTTCCATGAGATTTGTCTGGGTGTGCAGTCTTCCCGCCGTATCGACCAGCACCACGTCGGTATTCCTTTTGATGGCGGCCGTCATGGCATCGAAAGCAACGGCGGATGGATCCGCACCGGTGCCCTGCTTAACGACGGTGGCGCCGACCCTTTCACCCCAGACGCTTAGCTGTTCAACGGCCGCGGCCCGGAAGGTGTCCGAGGCCACAAGCATGACGGTCTTCCCCTCGCCCCTGAAACGGTTGGCAATCTTTCCGATGGATGTTGTTTTTCCCACCCCGTTGACGCCGGCAATCATAATCACCAGAGGGTCTTCCTGTTTTGACGGGGCGGGTGCAACCGGTTCTTGTTCCAAGAGGGAGAGGATATGGTTCCTGAGCATCTCTTTTAAGCTTTGGGGATCTTTTAAAACTTTTCGAGTGACTTTTTCACGAACATCATCCAGAAGGCGCTGGGTCGTCCCCACGCCGATGTCTGAGGTAAAAAGGATTTCCTCAAGTTCATCCATCAGGCTTTCGGTGATTTCTTTCTTGCCCGCAAAAAGGTTGTCAATCCGTCCGCTGAAGGAGCTCCTGGTTTTGGCAAGCCCGTGACGAAGCCGCTTAAATACACGTTTTTTATTCTCTTTTGGGGTGTTCTTTCCGTTTTTCTTAAACATGGCCATGTTAGGGTCGTTCCGTATTCAAATAGTGGTTCAAAACCGGCTCAGTTGGCGGCAAATTGTCCCTGCAATCGCTGAATGTCCACGGAGACAAGTTTGCTAATCCCTTTGCTTTCCATGGTGATCCCGAAAAGACGATCGGTTATGGCCATGGTTTTTCGGCTGTGGGTCACCATAATGATCTGGCTTTCTCTCTTAATTTTGTTCAATAAGTCATTAAACCGATCGATATTGGCTTCGTCAAGAGGTGCATCCACTTCATCCAGAAGACAGAAGGGGCTTGGCTTGATCATGTAGATGGCGAAAATAAGGGCCATGGCTACCAGCGCTTTCTCCCCCCCCGAAAGGAGCCCCATGTGACTCAACCGCTTTCCTGGAGGTTTTACCTCTACCAGGACACCACTTTCAAGAGGTTTTTGTTCATCGGTCAATCGAAGGCCGGCGCTTCCGCCTCTGAAGAGGATTGGGAAGATTTCTTTGAGTTTCTGATCCACCATAACAAAGGTGTTGCTGAATTTCTCAAGGGATGTGCGGTTTATTTTCTTGATGGCGGTTCTAAGGGATTCGATGGAATTCTGCAGGTCCTGACGCTGCCCCAAAATAAAATCACGACGTTCTTTTAGGGCCTCATATTCTTTGATGGCGGTCAGGTTTACTTCACCCATTTTGTCACGCAGCGCTTTCTGTTCTTCAATGGCTTCTTTTGCCGCCCGTTCATCGAAATCATTCTGAAGGAATTGCCGGAATGCCGCCGCCATATCGATGCCGAAATCATCCCGAACCCTTTCCAGCAAGGTGTCGATTCTGAGCCGGATCTCAGATTGAGCCAATTTGCTCTCATTGATTTCTTCCATGAGAGCTTCCATCTGGCTTTTCAGCTGCGCCACCTTTTCTTCCTCTTCTCTGATGGCGTCTTTACGGTTTCTATAGTCCGATTCAGCGCGACCCATCCCTTCCTCTGCATGCTGCAGTTCCTGGTAAAGGGTCTTCAAGGACGCTTCAAAACGCCTCCTCTCCAATTCACATTTCCGTTGCCGCTCATTTCCTTTCTCCAATTCCTCCCGAATGGTCTCAAGTCTTCTGTGGGAGTCCTCCAGGTATTTTTCCACCATATCCATTTCCCGGGTAACCCCCCGCTGGGATTCAAAACCCAAGCGGCAATCCTCCCGGAGCTTTGAAGCCTTTTCCCGCGTTTGCTCAAATTCAGCTTCAGCCTCCTTTAATTCCATCTCCTGCTGTCGGAAATAGGCCTCCTTGCGGGCCTGTTGTTCTCGGCTCTCATCCAGGGCCGCCCGCAATTCCTCCAGTTTTTCGTGCTGTTTTTCCCGGTCCATTTCCTTTTGTTCCAGGTCCTCCTGAATCCGCTTTATGAGCTTTTCGCTCTGATCCAGTTCCTGGCCCAAACGATAGAGTATCTTGTCGACATCGCTGATATCATCGCGGCATGACCATTTTTCGTCCGTTAATCCCTGAAAGATCTTTCTGTTTTCTTCAATCTCTGCCAAGATCTCTTCCAATTGAATACTCGAATCTTCGAACGTTTGTTTGCGGGTGATCACCTCCTGTTTGAGTTCGGCAATTTCTCTCTTTCTGGCCAGAAATCCCTTGGAATTATGGGAAAGCCGGCCTCCCGTGATCACACCGCGATGGTCCACCATGTCTCCATTCAGGGTGACAAAAGCGTGTGATCCGCCGTTCTTTTGGGAAGCGGCCAGGGCCGTGGGTATGTCATCAACCACCAGCGTGTTGTGCAGAATGTCGTCGATGAGGGGCTCGAATTCTTTGGGGGATGCCACATAATCTCTTAAATGGGGGAATTGGGGAAGGGAAGCGTGCCCGGACCTGGTAACCCTAAGGTTCTCCAAGGGAGCGAAGCTGCCGATGCCTCGACCCTTCTCCTTCAGATAATCCACGGCGGAGACGGCATCCTCTTTTGTTTTAGTGATCACATACTGGAGTTTATCGGCCAGAACTGACTCAAGCGCCTTTTCATAGGGCGGCGTCGCTTCAATGACATCCGCCAGGATCCCCAACAGCCGGCCTTCATTCCCAGGAGCAAAATCCCTGGCCCGCATGATGGTTCTGACGCCTGCCTTGTATCCTTCGAAATTCTCCATCAGCCCTTCCAGACTGGCCAGGCGGGAACGACAACTGTTCAATTCCGATTCCGCTTTTCTGGCATCCGCTTCAGCACGTTTCCTGATGTTTTCCAGTTCCCTGGTTTTGGCATCGACTGCTTCAATGCGGTCTTCCAGTTGCTTTAGCTTAAGAAGGACTGCTTCCCGGACTTTGGTTTTTGTTTCAGAGGCCTTCAAAATGCTCTGAGACCTGGCATGGGCCGCCGCCAATTCATCTTCCAGTCTGGTTCGACTGTCGGAAATCTGCGTCAGTGCCCTGTTAAGATACTCGGTTTCATGGTTGAGGCCCATTGCCCTGGTTTCGCCAGCGGTCATGTTCTTGCGGGCTTTTTCGTAGTTTTCCCGAATCTCCCCAAACAGCCTTTTTCGCGTTTTGAGTCGTTCCTCTTGAAGCTCGGCCTCCGCTTCAAAATTGGCGGTCTCCTCCTGAAGTTTCATGAACTCCTTTTTCAGGAGATCTCTCTTCTTCTCCAGTTCTCCAATGCTCTCATGGACTTCGTTCTGTTCGGTCTTAAGGCGTGAAGCCAGCTGTGAAAGGGTGTTGAGTTCCCCTTTCAGCGATTGAATGTCGGTTTCCTTTCTCTGGACCCGATCTTTGCAGTCAAAGTGTACCTTGCGACAGGTTGAAAGGGCCTCTTCCTTTTCCTCCAATTCCAGGTGCATATTGAAAATCAGCGCTTCGTGCCTGGAAAGGGTTGTTGCGAGAGCTTCCTTTCTGTCCATAAGCGCTTCGGTGGAGCGCATTCTGCGATCGGCATCGCTCGTGAACCTGTCATAAGCATTTGCAAAATAAGCCAGCTCCATTTCTTGAATCTTGCTGTTGAGTCTCTTGAACCGCTCGGCCTTGGCTGCCTGTCTCTTCAGCGATCGGATTTGTTTTTCGATTTCACCCAGGATATCATCGATCCGCTGCAGATTACCCAAGGTGAGTTCGATCTTCTTTTGGGATACCGCCACTTTTTTTCGATATTTGGTGATACCCGCCGCTTCTTCAAGCATGACACGGGTCTCTTCGGGCCGCTGTTCAATGATATTTCCGATCTGCCCCTGGCCGATAATGGAATAGGCCTTGTTTCCAAGGCCCGTGTCCATGAAAATCTCCTGAATGTCTTTTAGCCGACACGGCACATTGTTGAGCAGGTATTCACTCTCTCCGGACCTGTAAAGCCTTCTTGTAACTGAGATTTCCGGGTCGTGGGAGAATGCCGCCGGAAGGTTCCCGTTACCGTTTTCGAAGAGGATGGATACTTCGGCCATGCCCAAGGGTTTGCTGTTTCCGGCACCGCTGAAAATAACATCTTCCATTTTTCGTCCGCGGAGCTGTTTCGGACTCTGCTCTCCCATGCACCAACGGATGGCGTCCACCACATTGCTTTTGCCGCAACCGTTGGGGCCCACAACACCGCTGATACCGGTAGGGAAGCAGATTTCCAGCCTCTCCATAAAGGATTTGAAGCCGTGTATGGATACTTGCTTTATTTTCATCCCGCTCTCCGCTTTCTTTGGGGTCTTAGGCCGGTTTGAAACGGGTTTGTCCACCCCTGAATCATGGAAGAATTTCTAGCATAATCCAAGAGGCTTGTAAACATAAAATACAACATGATGTGATATAAGAATCAATAATGCCAATATATAGTACAATTTCCTGGCATTTGAAATGATATTGACAGGTTCTCGGCAAAATCCCTATTATTCCTGGTATTCGAAAAAAATGAAGAGTTCAGGTAATCATGGATCTTGTAGAAGCCATAAACCAAAGAAGAAGCACCCGTGCCTTTTTGGAAAAGCCGGTGGGCCGGGAGATCATGACGAAACTTCTTGGCCTGGCCGCTCAGGCACCGTCTGCCATCAATCTTCAACCATGGGAATTCACCGTTGTTTCGGGAGAGGAGCGGCGACGACTGAGCCGATTGCTGGTCAAACGAATGAGGGAAAGAAATGTCTCCTGTGCACCTGGGGCGAAAAAGCCCCTGCCCGAGACATTTGTAAAGCGTCAGCGGGACCTCCTAAAGACGATACAACCCCGTCTTCAAAAGGATACCGATTTTCAGACGTTCATCAATGAGGGAAGCTGCAATTTCTATGGTGCCCCCACAGCCGTCATCGTCAGTATGGATCAGGCGTTTTCAAAGGCAAGGCTAACGGACATGGGCGTGATGGTGGGCTATCTGGTTCTGGCGGCACACGCTCTGGGCCTAAACACCTGTCCCATCGGGCTTGTCACGGCATTTGATGAGGATATTAAGGAAGAATTGAGTTTGGATGAAGAAAAACAGGTGGTGATCGGGATTGCCGTAGGGTACGGTGATCCGGATGCGGCCATAAATGGTGCTCGCTCCGGAAGGATTCCCCTTGAGGAACTGGTAAGATGGCGAGTGTAGTGCGGAAAGATGCCAATCATCAGAAGGCATTCGGCCGATTGGGTGTGGCCTTTTCTTCGGGCTTTTTCGGCTTTTTCGCCCACGCCGGATTCCTGGCGGCCCTTCGAGAAATGAAGCTTGCGCCAAAAGCGTATGCCGGAGCCAGTTCAGGCGCCATTGTGGCAGCCATGGCGGCATCGGAAATGCCCGATCAGAACATTCGGGACCTGCTCTTTGGTGTGACCAAAAGTGACTTCTGGGATCCCGATTCATTGCCAAAGGTTTTGAAAAGCCTGCTTCGATTGTTTCGAGGGTATACCGGCTATCTCGGGGGAGAGGGTTTTGCGCGAATGCTCAAACGACTGCCGGCATCCCGTTTCGAGGACTGCCCGTATCCGTTGGCGATTTCGGCGTTGGATGTAACCCATAGAAAAGAACGGATCTTCAAAAGCGGCAACCTCATAGAAGCCGTCCGGGCCTCGGGTTCGGTTCCCATGCTTTTCAAGCCCACCATCATCGACGGAGCCTTCTATCTGGACGGAGGGATCAGCGGAAAGGCGCCGGTGGAAGCCCTTGCGGATCTTTGTGAACTGGATACCATCCTGGTCCATTTCATTGCTTCCGTGAATGTGCGGGAGTCGGGCAACGGTTTTATGAAAAAGCGGTTTACCCCGTGGCGCATGCAGCACATCGCCGTGAACACGGCCCGCATGGAAGCCTATGAGCGTCAGAAAAGAATCGTAGCAATGCGCGGGGTAAGAATCATTGAAATCGATACCGAGGCACCCAGTATCGGTCCCAACACCCTTTTTAAAGGGCCTGCCGTCTATGAAGCGGGCAGGGCGTCGGCCGCAAAACATCTCACCCGTTTGCTCTTGTGAGGTGTTCCCTGGCGACGCCTGCATCATCAAAGGACGCCATTTCCCGCATAATCCGACAGGCCGCATCCACAGTGTTTATGGTGAAAGCGGCCCCCGTACCCTCGCCCAGCCGCATTTGGTAATCGATAACCGGCTCCAATCCCATATGGGAAAGGGCGGCCTGCTGCGCGATTTCCACGGACCGGTGGCCCGACACCAGGTAGCCCTTCACGTGGGGATTAAGCAGATAGGCGATCAATCCCCCGGCCGTTGAGATAACACCGTCCAACACAATAATGGTGCCCTCAGATGCCGCTACCAGCGCGGCTCCCGCGATGCCTGCGATTTCATAACCCCCGATCTTCCGAAGGATATCCATGCCGTCACAAGGGTTCGGCGAGTGATATTTGAGAGCGTTGGAGATGATTTCGGTTTTATGTGCCATGGCCTTGTCATCAAGGCCGGTGCCTCTCCCTGTTGTCTCCCCAGCGGGGATTCCCGTGACAACACTGATGATCGCAGAAGCGGAGGTGGTGTTGCCGATGCCCATTTCGCCAAGACCGACAATGTCGATCCTTTTTCTGGCGTTTTCTTTGAGAAAAACGTCCATTCCCTTTGACAGGGCCTCCTTGACTTCCTGAGCGGTCATGGCTTCCTCAAGGGCAAAATTCCGGGTCCCCTTACGGATCTTCTTTCTAAAAAGAGCGGGGTGTTCTTCAAAATCCCCATTGACGCCCATGTCCGCCACATAGAGGTCAATGGCATGGTGGCGACACAATATGTTGATGGCGGCACCCCCTTTCAGGAAGTTTTCCACCATCTGTCCCGTCACCTCCGATGGAAAGGCGGAGACGCCTTCCTCTGTAATTCCGTGGTCACCGGCAAATACAAATAGGGCTTTTCGGTTTAGGGCGGGATTCAGGTTTTCCTGCACCAGGCTGGCCTGAAGGGCCAGGGACTCCAGCTTGCCCAAGGAACCGAGTGGTTTGGTCTTATTGTCTATCTTATGGAGCGCCTCCGGCTTAAGGCGGTCGGAGACAGGCCTGATGGACTGAATCCTGGCGCCAAACCCGCTTTCCCCTGTAAAAACAGGGCCCTTGGTACCACCTCTTTTGTGGATGGAAGCGGATGGTGCCGGTGATTCAGGGGTTGGTGATGCGAGAGAATTCTCGAAATCGAGAACATACCTCAGTGTATTGCCGGATAGAACTTGGGGCAGGATTTCAGGTGTCTTTGTGGGCGGGATGATTTCTTCGATCAGATCATGAAAGAACGCCACCTTGTTCAGAATAAAAGACAATGCCGATTTCATCTGTTCTCTGGTGAGACCGTAGGCACCGGAAAGATGAACCTCCTTATAATGCATCAGGTTCAGCAGGTTGGTTTCAAGGGATTGATTCTTGGTGATGCCGCTGAAATAGCAGATGCGCCCTCCTTTTTTGAGCTTTGTAAGACACCGCGAAAAGGCCCCGGGATCGGCGCATGCGTTGAGTGCCAGGTCAAATTCACTCTCAGGCGTGTCTTTGATACAGAGGACTCCCGCTTTTTCCAGGAACGCTTTTGACTTGGCTATTTTTTCTTCATTCTTCTCAATGATCAGCGGCGTGGCCCCCTGTTCACGAACCGCGCTTGCGGCAATCAATCCGAGGACGCCACCGCCGTAAATAATCATCCGTTCGCCCTTTTGAGGTTCAAGACGGGCGAGGGCATTGAAGACGCATCCCACGGGTTCGGCAAAGGTGGCGATATGGGAGGGGATGCCGTGCGGCACGGGGATTAAGTTTTGTGGAGGTGCCGTTACATGATGGGAGAATCCGCCATCGTGATGAAACCCCATAATCTTCATGTCTTCACAGAGATTCTCCCGGCCGTTTTGGCAATAACGGCACTTTCCACAGCTGGTCCCGGGCCAGACGGCGAATCTCTTTCCATGGTTATCGGCGGCCACCAGTTCATGGCCCGGAACCCTTGGAAGAGAGAGATCCCTGTGTCCTTCACTCCAGATTTTGGCGTCGGTTCGGCATATGGCGCAGTAAAGGACCCTGAGGGGCTTGCGGCCGTCCAAGGATTTCGAGCTTTCCGACGCCACAATCTCAAGCTTTCTCAATCCGGTGAGTTGTAGCTTCATTTTGATCCTTCTCTTCCTTGCGCTCTTCGGGGCAAACCCGTTGCCGAAAAAGGTTCCTCGGTCATTGTGAGGCGGTAAATGGCCACATCTTCAAATCCCCGGCGCCGAAGGTTCCCAATGTGTTCCCCAACGGTTTCAAGCATCTCCATGGGAAATACGCTCGCCTTGTCAAGGCCCACAAAAAAATAGTCCCCATCTTTAACCCTCACATACGTGTGGGCTTTTTTTATGATCAAAAGTTCCATGCTGTTCAGTTGCAGAGGGCGTTGAGCCTGGCCATACCCTTTTCGGGGTTTCTGTTCTGGGCCTCGACCCACTCTCGGATCGTCTCAAGACCCGCCCCCCCTTGGATAATGGACTCGGCCTTTTGCACGCCTTCGGCCATGGATTTTCCTTCTGCAACGTAAAAGATAAGACCGGCGTTAAGGGCAACCGCTTTGGCCCGGGCGCCGTTTTTCCCGCTGCGAAAGAGTGATACGAAATCCCTGGCTTCCAGCGCCAGGTCCGAAGACGGGGCCAGCAGTTCCGGCCTTTCCTTTTTGAGTCCCAGATCTTCCGGCCGAAAGGCGTATTCCGCGATTGTCTGGTTTTCCTTGAGCTCAGCACAAAACGTCGGTCCGCACACGGACGCTTCATCCATTCCCTTTTGGGAATTGTCGATGGCGCCGTGAAAAACCAGGGCCCTTTTGTATCCGATCGCCTTCATGACCTTAGTGACCGGCAGAATCATCTCCCTTGAATAGACGCCTCTCACCCCCATTCTGGGCATGACGGGATTGGCCAGGGACGCGGCAATGTTCAGGGTTGATCCGAAATGGATTTTAGAAAGGATTCTTCCCAGGGCCCCGGGATGGCTTTGGGGGCTCATGCCGTTAAAAAGACCGATGCCCGCCTTTTTCACGCTGTCAGCCACCATCTTTGCACTGCATTCAACATCAACCCCCAGCCTTTCCGCCATATCCACGGTACCGCACATGGATGTAATGGACCGGGCCCCATGCCTGGCCATCCTGACGCCACCCGAAGCGGCAACGATTGAAGCGGCGGTGCTGATATTGAATGTTTTGAAGGAGTCCATGCCGGTGCCGCTGTTTTCCAAAACATCTCCGGGTTGATCCACTTTCACCGTATCCAGCTCATAAATGGCTTCCCAGCTTCCGGCGACCTCTTCTTCTGTTTCTCCTTTGGCGCAAAGAGCGGCAAGAAAAGCGCCCTGCTGCAGTTCGGATGTCTGATCCTCCAAAATGGTATAAAAGGCCTGCTTT
The DNA here is from genome assembly GCA_028278625.1 of Thermodesulfobacteriota bacterium. Next base: position 4,300 of record JANQDY010000017.1, on the reverse strand, counting down.
GATTCCCGGCGGCTCAGGTTTTCTTTCTGTATCAGCCGTGTTATGAACATGCCAAAATCCTTGTCTCTGTTTGCCGTCATCTCTCTCTCCTTCATCTGAACGGGGGGTTGTTAACAGGAGCATGCGACAAACATTGAGGGCAACCCGAATCAATGGTCTCTTTCAAAAACAGAGACGGGCGCAAGGGCAAAACACCTTCCCTATTGGGTGAAAGGGCGTGACCTCTAAACGATCGGGAGTTGAGAAAAGAAAAAGGATGCATGTTCCTGTATCCATAACGGCCACTCTTATTTAAAAGAGATGGCGCAAGAGATACGGATAGCATCCAGCAGGGTTATCCGGAATGAAAAAAACTGACGACAGGCAGGCTTTCTGGCTTAAGGATCGTCCTATTAACCGCGCCTTCCCGGTTGCCCAGTGGCTGTTTGCGGTGTTCGTCCCCTATCACAGCAATGGCTGGCTTGCGATGGATTCAAACCATCTTTCCTTTTAACGATCCCAACGAAAACACGGCTCTTGGGTAATCGCACCTGTCCTTCTGCCACCTTCATCCATAGCGTATGTCCGCGTGGGTTGTCAAATGATTTTTCAGGGGTTGAGCCCTCTCATGGATGCCGGGATAGAAAACCGCTTATGGCCTCCGGGTACCGCATATCCAGGCTGGCGCTGCTGTGATCAGCCCCTTTTGCCACAAATAGTTCCGCCCCTCTCCCTGGAAAGGCGTCCCTTAACCGCCAGGCATGATGAAGGGGAAAACTTGTATCTTTCTCTCCGTGAATGAGCAGAACCGGAATATGGATGGTCTTTGCCAGCCGCACGGGGCTCACAGCATCCATTTGGAACCGGTAGCAGATGTCCATCCACAAAACGATCATGGGCCCCAGGACCCATCCGAAAACGGGGTTAACACTACGGTAGAGGCTTCTGAGACCCTCTTTTGTTTGAGCATAACACCCCTCCAGAAACAGAAGCCTGATGCGAGTCTGATTTCGGGAAGCCGCCAGAATGGCGCCGGCGGCCCCGGCGGAATGCCCATACAGGAGGACCGGTTCTTCCAGCCAATTGAGCACCGCTTCGATATCTTCTGCAAAGCGGAAGGCGCTCATGGATCGGTTGGGAGTTGAATTGCCATGATCCCTGGCGCTGTGAAACACCGTCTTGTATCCCAGTTTACCGAAAATCCGGGCACGATTTGTCATGCGGTCCCGGTTGCGGCTCCAACCGTGAGCCAGCAAAACAGTCCCTTTTGAGGGTCCATCTGGGGCAACCATCCAGGATTCAAGCATTCCTCCATCCATGGCGGGAATTTGAATGTCTCTGATCTCTCCCCAATCGGGCTTGTCCCGAACCGGCTTGCGCGGAATTTGATGGAGGAGGTAGGCCAGAAAAAGAGTGAGCAGGAGATAAAAAGCAGCGGCAGCAATGACAAATCCCATCATGAACCCATCATACCGCCAGCTTTCTTTCACGAACGATGTTTTGAATCAAAAGGCTTTTCTCCTTTGAGATAAGGGGCTTTTTCCGGATGTTCATGGACCGCATAACGTCCCAGGTCCCGTCCTCAAAAAGGACCGGCACCTGTGTGATGTAGTCGGGTTGATGGCAACAGCCGGGAGCAAAATAGCGCCCGGCCTTCCCCCCTTCTCGAAGGATTTCTCTTGCGCGATCATACATTTCCTGATCCATGACCATGCCGGCTAAGCCGGTGAAAGTGGCCACCATCTGGCCTGGATTAAAAAGCTTTTTTCTTTCCAACATATTGTTTCTCCCCGATCTCCCTAAGTGTTGGCCGGAAGGTCTATTCCGGCGACAAGTTCCAGAAGGGGTTTCAAGCCTTGATCCCCGCTTTTCTTTATCAGCGCTTCAAGTGTTTCGAGGGCCATAGGAATGTAATCCGCAAAGTGTTGTTTTTTCATGACCCTGGACAGAAATGAAAAAGCCCCCAGTATCTGAAGGTTTCGTTGAATGGCAAGATAGGGGTAGTCCCTCAAAAATGGATCGATCAGAGCGGGATCATATGATTTGAGCATCTCCAGATAGGCGCAAAAGATGGCTTCTTTTTGATGGTCAAGGAGGCGGGCGTAAGGATCCATCAGCAGGGAGGCGAGGTCATAGGCCAACGGTCCCAGACGCCCCCCCTGCCAGTCAATGAATCGGATATCTTCCCCATCCACCATGATGTTCCTGGATTGAAAATCCCGATGCATGAAAAAGCGCGCACTTGCCCTGGACGCTTTATGGGCCAGATGGGAAAAAGTCGCTTCGATCTCTGCCAATGGTCCCGCATGGCCCAAAAAACCCTTTAAAAAGGCATCTCTGAAATAGTGGGCTTCATAGGTCAGCATGACGGTTCGGTCATATTGTTCGGTTTGAGAACACCACGAGGGATCAAAACCTTCGCCACCGAGTGTCTGAAGACGAAAAAGGAGTTCAACCACCCTCATGTAAACGGGAACCGGATCATTGCCCGACTGGGCCACTGCCTGCAGGTTCCGGGATCCAAGGTCCTCCATGACAAACCATCCCCTGCTCAGGTTGTGTTCATGGATGAGGGGAAGGGGGATTCCCTTTTGGTGCAGATGCCGGGCGATCATGAGGTAGGCGGTGTTTTCACGCGCTCTTTCCGGGAAAACCGGCGCATTGGCCATGGCAACAAAGGATTGGTCGGTTTCAGTGGTGTTTAAGCGCCAGAAAAGGCGGTGCGATCCGTCACCAGGCAGTTGATGGAAAGAGAAACGTCGGTTTTCCCCACAATGATTCTTTAAGAACAGCAGAAGAAATTGTTTGAATCTTGGATCCAAAACGGCGCAGGTCCTTTAGGTTATGCAATAACACCCAGCCGGTCTTCCCTTACCTCGCCGGCAGTGGCAATGATGCTGTCGGTGATGCGAACGCCTTCCTTGATGGTGACATTTTCCCACAGAATGGACCGGGCTATCTCCGCCCCTTTTTCCACTTTGGCATTGTCGCCCAAAACGGCCCAGTCCTTGATGCGGGCCAGATCATGCACCTTGCAGTTTTTGCCCATCAGAAAAGGAACGCCGTTTAATGCTTCCCGGTTGGCTGCCATATAGCTTTCAATGGTTCCGGCATCACGCCAGCAATGGTTTTGGACCACGTGTCCCCTTACCGTGCGTCCCTGTCGAATGAGGTCACGATAGGACTCCAGGATGCAGGAAGCGCGGCCTGGGGGAATATGGTTGAGGACGTCAGGTTCCAGAATATGAATGCCGGTGAAAGCCAATCGTCCCGGTTTTGGATCGGGGTTGATTTCCAGAATGTCCTTTTGGCGATTCATTCCTATCTGATTGAATGGGGCAAAGTCGTGAAGAACCAACGTTGCCAGATTGCGGTTTTCCACGTGGGCCCGGTAGGCGGCGGAAAGGTCGATGTCGGTCACGATGTCTCCGTTGACCACGATAAAAGGGTCGCTGTCCCAAAACCATTCGGTTTTTCGAATGCCGCCCCCGGTCCCCAGAATTTCCGGCTCTTCGCTTAAATGAATTCTCACGCCAAAAGATATGCTTTCCTTAAGGTAGTGCCGCATCTGGTCCCTGTGATGATGGGCATTTACAATGATCTCATCTACCCCGTGGGTTTTGAGCCAATAAATGGTGCGGTCCATCAGCGGCCGGTTTCCTACGGGTACGAGCGGTTTGGGCCTGTATGCCGTGAGCGGTGCAAGGCGGGTACCTAAGCCGGCTGCCAAAATCATTGCTTTCATGGGTCTCTCTTTTTTGAATTGCAATTGTCTGCTTCTGATTATACATGATAAAGTGCCATGTCAATGATGTTTTGAGCAAAAAAAGGATGAGCATTCCATGCATTCCACCCTTGAACTATCGGAACTCCACGATCTTATGGGCAGGCTGTTTATGGCGGGCATGCCCGGCCCTCATCTTGATGAGGGAACCGTCTCACTCATTGGGAAAAAGGGTTTGGGGGGGATTATTCTTTTTAAACGGAATATTCTTGATCCCATTCAGTTGACAACCCTTACCAACGATCTTCAGAAAACGGCCATGAGATACCAGGGCATCCCCCTTTTTCTGGCGGTGGATCAGGAAGGGGGGCGTGTTGCCCGGCTCGGGGCGCCGTTCACCGCCTTTCCGGGTAACAACGTCATCGGTGATGGTCCCGACTCCCATGAGATGGCCGCCCGGTTCGGCCGCGTCACTGCAACGGAAATGCGGCTGGTGGGTCTCAATATGAACATGGCTCCGGTACTGGATGTGCCGAGAGGGCCGGTGGATCAGCACCTTGTGGGCCGCACTTTCGGAAATGATCCTTTACTGGTGGG
>JANQDY010000272.1 GCA_028278625.1 Thermodesulfobacteriota bacterium | reverse complement strand
GACGAGATAGAACCATGGTTGCGCGAAAGGGTGAAGAAAGATGGTGGCGGTGAAAATCCGCAAGTTTTCTACAAAGATCCCGCGATTAGGCTTGCGGGGCACTCATCAGATCCGCGAGTTCTCGAATGGCTCCTGGATTTAGGTTTGACTTACCGTGGCCAGGCTCCGTTGAGTGCGGCCAATGCCTTATCGATGTACTGTGTTGAGCGAATTCGAAAAAACGAGAACAAGAAAGCCGAAGCGCGAACCGTAATTTCACAACTACTTTCAGGTTTCAGCAGTGATTGGAAGGGCAAAGCGGATGGTGTTAGACCAAGACGTATGCTTGCAGCCGCTGCTCTAGAAGCGGTGTCGGCAGAATTTAGCCTTGATGATAATGAAACCAGAGAAGTTGTTCGACTCTTCAATGAATTAGATTTTTCTGACGATGTCTTCGCCTTGTGCCCTTTGGCTCGAATCGTCGCAACTAACTTTTCGGATGAAAACACCCTGAATCGTCTAAAGAGATTGGCTATTCACGATAATAGCTGGATAGCGGCCTATGGTGTGTCAGCATTAGAGAAAGCGGGTGAAATTGACGATGATCGGTTGCTCAAGAAAAACGGGCTAATCAGAATTGATGGAACTTTCACTGTGGCTGATGAGGCCAATGTTTCGGAATTGGGAGCATATCTTCTCGGCCATGATTATCTAAAAAATGGAAACAGTGTTCTTCCGATAGCAGCCGTAATAGCCAACGGAGAATGGCGGGCAGTATCACAACTTCTGCGTGTGCTTTCCAATATTAAGGCGAACGCTAAGCATTTGGATGATGCTATTTCCAATGCTCTCATTGCTCGGATTCTTGATAGAATGTCCAGCTCCTACGCCGAAACTAACTTGTTCAAATTTCTTGCTCAGCTTGCCCCTGAAAAGCTTCTCCAAACAGAATGGGGAAAGCACTGGCCCGATTGGTCTACAGAATCACGTATCGCGCTAATTGTAGCAACGCAAATAGCTGCAAAGCGTGATTTAAATAAGCAATTTCCGAATGTCTCAGCCATACTTGGAGCACTCGAACGAGACCCGGTGGAAGAAGTAAGGCAAACCACACGTGAGGCCTGGATGACACTTTATCCTAAATCGTTAAATGCTCTCATAGAGATTCGAGCTGATTTGAAACAGTCCTCTGAAAGTGATCTAAGGCTAGCGGCGGAGTCTTTGTGGGCGATCAGTGATGGTGAGATATTTAAAAGAGTTGCAGCCACATTAATGGGTGCTCCCGAACGGCGTGTGCGGGAGACATGTCGTGCTTCAATAAAAACCCGATATGAATTGAGTTTGGCCTGGTCACAACTTGACGCTGTCCTCAAATGTGATGGAGACACTGTTTCTATACTTAGAGCGTGGAAACATGGAGCCGCCCTAATCGAAATTGGACACCGCGCTCATCTGAAATCCCTACAGCTGCATCACGCCCGGCGAAATCTTCGCCCAAATCAACGCTTTTGGATTAAGATGATAATGGAGAAGCTGGAAAAGAAGATCCAGGAGCGACAGCGTAAGAAAACGCCGGATTGGTCACCACCTGGGGCACAGACCATCCGACAGTCCGGCAAGGTAATAATCTCAGGTACCGAGAGAGAGGCCATGTTAGTCATACGCAGATGGGAATCTGAAGGGATAGGGAAGCCCCTGAGATGGGAAGGAGATGGGTGGACTTCAGGCTATTTAGAGTCTTTCCCGCTGGAGGGTGAGGTGGAAGTAAAATTGAACGATGGTTCTGGCGGAAAGGCAATGATCTTGGGATCAAGTATCGACTCTGGTATGGAAGGCTTTTCTTTTTCATTTTCCGGAATGCAGTGGGAAGATGTGTGAGGCCATCAGTAGCTTAATAGCAAATTAAAGGGGACGTACGTAGTTTCCAGAGCAATCTGTTACATTCAAATCAGTATGGGTAAGGTCTAGTACCATGTAACATTATATTCTTCGTATTTATCATTTTATCGTGTATAATATGGCAACCATTAAAAGGAGGTTGCCATGGCTCCACGATACCGTGTCACGCTCACTCCGCAAGAGCGGAAAGAGCTTGAGGGATTAACACGTAATGGCAAAACACCAGCAAAGAAGTTTATCCATGCGCGGGCATTATTGCTCTGTGATGCTTCTCCTGGGGGTCCAGCATGGAAAGTTGCTGATGTGGCGACAGCCCTGGGGGTAACAAGTCGAACCATAGAGCATTTAAAAAAGCGTTTTGTTGAGGAAGGCATTGAAGCCGCCCTTGTCCGTAAACCAAGGGTGAGACCGCCGCGAGAAATTATTTTTGACGGGGCATTCGAAGCTCGGATTATTGCCTTAGCCTGTTCTGATGCTCCAGAGGGATACTGACGCTGGACAGTCCGATTGTTGGCTGACAAGGCAGTGGAACTCAATCTTGCTCCATCGGTTTCCCACATGACTGTGCAGCGGATCTTAAAAAAAATGAATGTAAGCCTCACCTCAAAAAGTACTGGAAGATCCCGCCGAAAGAGAGCGCGCAATTTGTAGCGGCGATGGAAGATGTTCTGGAGGTGTACCATCTGGCGTATGATTCTAAATATCCTGTGGTGTGTATGGACGAATCCAGCAAGCAATTGATCGGTGAAGTTCGCACACCAATTCCGTGCGAACCGGGACAACCTGCCCGTTTTGATGATGAGTATGTAAGAAATGGCGTGGTGCAAATTTTCATGGAAGTTGAAACGCTGGCCGGTAAGAGGCATGTGGCAATAACCGAACGCCGGACCAGAAAGGATTGGGCGCAGCAGATCAAACAGATGCTCGACGAGCGATACCCTGATGCGTTGCAGGTTAGATTGGTTATGGACAATCTCAACACTCATAGTGTGGCTTCATTATACGAAACTTTCAAGCCCGCAGAAGCACGGCGGTTGGCCGAACGACTTGATATTCATTTTACACCGAAACATGGAAGTTGGCTTAATATGGCGGAAATCGAACTCAGCGTACTGAAAAGCCAATGCCTTGATCGCCGTATCCCTGACATGGCTTCTGTCCAAGCCGAAGTTGCAGCATGGGAGGCCAACCGGAATAATGCGATGAAACCAATAGATTGGCAGTTTACGACATCTGATGCGCGTATCAAGCTTAAACGCCTCTATCCGAATTTGTAAACGTTACATGGTACTAGGCTTTGATGCCCTCCTAAAGCCGAAAACAAAATATCGACCACCTCGACTTTCTGTGAGACGTCTGTATAAATGGGAGAAATACACGAAAAAGCTGCAGCCATCATTTTCCAATATGATGGGACTCAAAGATCATTATCCTAACCTTGAGTGCCAAGCACCAACAATAACTCAAGAATACAGATGGTACCCCATTACTTCAACAGGTTGAATCATCTTGGTACGGACAACGGTATTGAGGATTCAGAATTCTTGTGGTATTTTGGGATCGAGAAAATCAGCTGATGTGAACTGAGTGCCGGAAACCGCAATTCAATTATTGAAGATATTCCAAAAAGAACACCCTCAAAATTAAAATCTATCTTGCGGGGCCTTTATTTTCGGAATCCGAACGGGCTTGGCTGGTGAATATCAAACGCCAAATGGAATCCGTATCTTCAGACATAACCGTCATTTGGCCCTATGACCTTATCCCGCGTGACCATCCGGATTCCGGAGATAGACAGAACATATTTGAAGTGTGCAGGTCCTACCTTGATGAGGTGGACATCCTGGTTTGTGTTCTCGATGGCCCGCAAGTGGATGACGGCACAGCGTGGGAAATCGGGTATTTCTACTGCAAACATTCGAACAGACTGCCCATCATCGGTGTCAGAACAGATTTCAGAAACGCCGGGGAGACCGAGCAATCAATTGTGAATGCCATGATCGAATGCTCTTGCGGCAGAATTGCCAATTCGGTTGATGCTTTGATCGAAATCGTCAGTCACATTGCGGCTGATCACAATTCCTGATTTTGCTCAAAACCTTCGAAAAGCCCATAAGAATCCACAATTAACCACAAATTATTTATATCCTTCCTTATATCAAAAGGGATATGCTCCTCTATGCCCTGTTCCCGTTTGATACTGTTCAGCCAGGTGAAATCCTGTCAAAGTATTCGGACTGGATCTACTTTGCCGTTGTCTTCGTCTTTTTTGTCTCGATAGCAGGCATCACCCTCAGAAAGCATTTTTCAAAATCGTATCTAAAGCCATTAATCTTCTCGGTGGCGATGCTTTTCACCATCGGCATATTCAAATACAGGGACTCTCTCACGTCCGTTTTTGAAGGATGGGGCATTCTGGGCGCCATACTGCTGGCATTCATCACCGCTATGATTCCGTACGGTCTGTGCAGGGGATTCGGATTGCCCGCAAGAAAATCATTCTACCTGACCTACATCCTTTTCTATATTCTGTCATGGGTCAAGTTCCCGCAGATGTACAGCAAACTTGCCGATCGTAATCTGGGCCTTGTCAACCTGGCTTTACTGATTCTCTGTATCTTCAGTGCCTACAAGATGATCAAAATGGGGAAATCACCGCGTACCATGGCCGAGGAACTGACCAGCGCCAACCCTTTCAAACCTGATATCGATCACGAATTGGATGCCCAAGACCAGGAGAAGCGTATGATCAAACGCCGGGCAAAGAAGATAACAAATTTAGAACTTCATACCATAGAAGATATCGCCAAAGAGCTGGCCCATATGCAAAGAATCGTTGAAGGCGGCAAAAACAGCCTTTCACATGATGAGAGGCAGAAGATCTCTCAAATCCTGAAAGCGATTTCAGGAAAGGAAGCTCTCTTTAAAAGGGCAACCCTTGAACTTGCCAAAACCTTTCAGCGCATCGAGATGAGGGACAGCAGTGAATTACATGAGCTCAAACAGCGTCTTGACCGCTTGTCGGGCAAGGAAAAGCAGATTCTCAAAAAGGCGGTTGACCGAGAAAAGGAGAAAATCAGGATTGAAAAGGCCGTTGCCGATTTTCAGTTAAAAACCGATCAGTATCTCTATTCCCTCAATGCCTCGCTTGGCTCAGCAGTGGCCAAAATAGAAACGGGATATACTTACGATGGGCTGTCACATATCGTGAGAGCGAGGATCGTTGTGAAGGATCTGACGGAAATGATCAAAGAAGTAAAAACCGTCGAAAACAGGCTCCTGCACCTGATCGATGTCGAGCGCAGTCTTCTCAAAAAGGAACGGAAAATCGGCTGATCCTTGATGCCAACCGTTAAGAATTGTTCGAAGACCTCTTTCCGGGGATTGAAAGAGGTCTTCGGGTACCGGAGGCTTTGGAGGTGATATGGATGGCATCGGATCAAAAGGAAAAGACAGCCACAGCAAAACAGGTGGGATACATAAAAGTGCTTCAGCGGGATCTCGGCGTAAAGGACCTGAAACTGTCACGGGACCTGAGCGTGAAGGAGGCTTCCGGAATTATCGAGATGCTGCTTGGCAAGACGGTAAATTCTGCGAGGAACAAAAATGCTCTCCCGCGTGTAAAGGTCAACGAACCTCGCTTGGGTATGGCCATGAAGGAATGCTTCCGGCTCTGGCGCAAATACGGCCATGATATCTACGAGAAACAAAGGGATATTTTCAAACAGGAAGTTTTAAAGACCTATTGTCTGTTCACAGAAATTGCGGAAATGGTGGAGCAGGGGAAAGAACCAATGGCACTGGAAGAATGATTAGATCGGGACCTGCGAACCCTCCGGGTCTCGAAATGCAAAGCTTTAATAAGGATGGACGACTCTTTGATGATGAATGGGGAAAAACCTCCATTAAGAAAACCAGAGGTGGAAAGAATGGATGAATGGAAGACCATAGAACCAGGCGTTTGGAAACCGCAACATACAGGGGAGCAGATAACGGGTGTTTTGATCAGTAAAGAACCCAAAGATGAAAAAACAGGCTTAAGCGCCAGATATTATCTTGAGACAGAGGCGGGCATGTTTTTCGTCTGGGGCACTGCGGTCCTGGATGACAGGATGCAATATGCCAAAATCAGAGACAGGGTGCGGATTACCTTTTAAGGACAAACCACCAACAAACGGAACCAGACCGTGAACCTGTTCAAAGTGGAGGTTGCCGAAAAATCGAGAAATGACAAGGAGCAGAAACATGCAGGGCCGGGGGAAGCAGTCCCTATCGAAGAAATTGAAGCAGTAAAATAATGTCTGATGGCATCCGCTTTTTTTGAAGCGGCAATTCCATAGATGCCTGGATGGGATTGCCCTTGAAGACAGCTATAAAAAAAGGCAAGAATCCCAACTTGAGGGGAGAAACACATTGGATTTTGTGCAACCAAGAACCGGCATCATCACGAGTTTCTTTCCCGGTCAAAGCCTGACGATGCTGGTTTCCTGAAACGCCGCCGACGTCATTCCCTTTGAATCTTCTCGACGGGTTAATTTACACCCAAACGATTGGCGCCACTTCACGGCTAAAGCTTTAAAAGGGGTCCGCTTCGCTTTGCTCTTCACAAACACCCAATTTAAATCTTTCCCCTTACAGGGACGCCTATGGCGCCACCTATAAAATATGGGAGGGAAACCTTCTTTCCCTCCCAAACCCTCCCTTTGGCAGATAGCCTGTGAAAGCTATAAAAAGAGCGTGGAAATGAATGCCCCCATTTCCGACAACAAACCATCCGGAGCAGAATTTCTCTTGCTGTATGCAATAATTCCCCAAAAAGCCACGCTCCAATTTAAATCTTTCAGTTTTTGGCCTCGATTCTGATTTTTCCTATTAGATCTTCAATTCCCCTCCGGTGGCATTTCCGGTTCCCACAAACTGACCCGGACAAAAACCTGCGCAGAGATTACTCTCTCTCAGGTGAATGGGCGACCTGAGAGAGAGTCGAAACCCGGGTCCCGGAGGTAAATAAAATGAATGGAAATCAGATAAAGGAAACAGTGGATTTCTGGATTGATGAACAGGAATTGCCGTCACGGCCGGACCTGACACCGATCCGGAGATTTGACGATTTGTATCCGAAAGACGAGGAAGAACGGGAGGCCTATAAGGATTTCATGGAGTGGGCCATGAGCCGGGATATGGCAGTGCTTCTCACCCTGCCAAAACCTGTTCATCAAAAGGATTTCTGGAGCTTTGAAGATGATCTTTCAATATCCTTTCCGTACAGCTCGATGGATTATCAAAGATATCATCCTTTCAACAAGTACACGCACAAGGTCAGAAAAATTTTCGAAAAAGTGGAAGAACTGGCCATCCGACACAGCTGCATCCGTCAGCAGGAAGGGAAAGCCAACACCGTCAAGAGGTTCGAAATACTGGTGAAAGATGCATTCAGAGACAAAGTGACCATGCTGCTGGCAAGCTATCAAAAGCATCCACACCTGGTTAACAAGAAAAAGCTCTTCGACCGGATTGCGGAATTGAACGCAAAGATCCGAATATGCAGGAGAATCTGGCAAGAGCATGCCTACAGCGCTTAAGGTAGAAGGGCTACGCCCTTTCTGCCTTGAAACCCCCTGATTATTGCTGTCGCCAAGTCAAAAGTATCCTGAATTTCGGATTACCGTACACCGAAAAACCAAAGAAACATATTGTTTGCATAAAGTTCATCTATTCCAAGTCTTTTTCTCTCCTTAAACCGAAAAATTTATATATTTTAATGCATTACTACCTCAAAGTAGAAAAGATGGAAGAAAGAATTATCGCTGAAATAGAGGAATACTACCGGTATGGCCGGGTGAAAAACACGGACATATACGGCCATTTGAATACCGCAAGGTATCCTTTGGACACCCCGTCATCTGACAAACGGGATGGCGGTTTTCCGATTGCCGGCGGTAATGAACTGGTAGACTACATGACACAGTCCCTCCAGCAATGTCATTCCAGAACGGAAGGCAAAGGAAGCATCGATGAAATATTCGAGGACCGCCTGGATCTCATTCGATCCAAAATCGACCTGATTCTCCTTCAACTCAGCCAGAGAAAAACGATTCACCATGACGTGATCTACGGCATCCAGAAAGACACCTGCCGAGCTTACGATCTTCTTTCAGCCTGGGGGACGGAAATCTACAGGGTGGATCGCGACCGGCTCAAAATCGAACGGATGAAATTCGACCTGGAACAACAGAAAAGAAGAGAGACCACGGACTATTTCAAGGATACATCGCTTTTGAACAGAGAACTTCGAGAGGCCCTTATACAGTACCAGGAAGAGGCTCAGAAGAATTCGCTTATATCGGGGATGGAGGTCTAAAATGATAACCCAGAAAGATGTCAGAAAGCTCAAGAAGTACGCCACCGACTTTGCGCTCATGATGGACGATCATGAAATCGAGCAGGTCATCGTGGCCTTTGTGGAGATCAAAAACATGCGGGGCATGGCCCGGAGTCCACCTTGAAAATGGCCCGCAGACTTCAATCAGCCACATCCATCAACATGTACCTGAGGTGCCCAAGAAAATACTATCTCAGATACATAAGGCGACTGAAACAGAAGCCCAGTATCTATCTGGTCCGGGGAAGCGCGGTGCATGAAGCCATTGCGGGATTTCATCAATTGAACATCCGGGACAGCCGGAATACTCAAAAACTGAAGGCAGCTCTTTGGAGCCTTTTTGAGGATGCGTGGCTCCGCCACGCTGACCAGCTTAAACAACTCAGACTGGGAGAAACCGTAATCAACGGGTATTACCGGGAATCCTGGGAGATGCTCTCAGGGTGGCTCGACAAATACATAAGACAGGACGGAAGGATTTTGGCGAACACCTCGGCCGAGGTGAAACTCTTTTCGAAAACCTATTATATCATGGGCATTATCGATGCCTTGGAAAAACGCAACGACCAGGTCATGATCACCGATTACAAAACCAGCAAAAAGGATGACATAACGCCGGACATCAAGATCCAGATGGCGCTTTATGCTCTTTTGTGCCTGGATTGTTTCGGTACGTTGCCCGACGTGGTGGCCATTGATTTTTTGAAAACGGGAAAGGAGCGACGGTTCAAGGTGACCCGACAGTTTGTAGACTTTGCTCTGAAGCAGGTCCGGGATATCCACAAGAAAACCGCCTCTACCCTTGAGACAGACTACCCCTGCACCTGCGGCGGGTGGTGCCAAAAAGAATTCATCTCTCAAAATGGAGGACATTAAATCCATACTTCGCAAACTGAAACCGTTCATCGGAAAGAAAGCCGACGGCCTCTGGATCAGATTGAATGCTTCCAACCCGAAAGAACGCCAGGAATGGCTCACCATCATCCATCTTCTGAAAGACAAATACCACATCGACGACATCGAGGAGGATATCGTTCTCCCCCCGCCGGACCGGAACCTGGCCACCGGAGAGATTCCATTGGGGAATATTCGTTATCTGGACCACCCCGCATACCCCGTCGGTATCAACCGTCCGGAACTGACAAGACATACCGGAGTATTCGGAAGCACCGGAACCGGAAAGACAACACTTACCAAGAATATCTTGCGGGAAATGACCCGGATAAACGTCCCCTTCATGGTCTTTGACTGGGAGAAAAACTACCGGGACCTGGTAAAAGAATTTCCCCGGGTCAAGGTCTTCACCATCGGCTCGGATGTTTCCCCCTTCTTTTTCAACTACCTGAAAATGCCCGAAGGGCTGAGTTATCAGGAGTACGTGAAAAACGTGGTGGAGGTCTTCAACCGGGCCTATCTGGGCGGCGTGGGATCAGACAGCGTGCTACTAAAGGTCTTTGACCAGGTGTACCGGGAACACGATGCACCCACCACCGAAGATGCCAGAAAGATCCTTTCAAAAGGGATGACCGGGAACAAAATGCGAGGCAGGGAGATGCTTTGGAAACAGAGTTCCCTTCGAATGCTGGAGTTTCTGAGCTACGGCGGCACGGGCAAGCTCTATAATGTACATGACTTTTACCCCATCGAAAAACTCCAGGAAGACTTTGTCATATTTGAACTGGGGGCGCTCTCAAACAGCAATGACAAGGTGTTTTTCATCGAGATGTTCACCCTCTGGTACTGGCTTTACAAGGAATATCAGGGGGCCGAGGACGAACGCCTCAAGCACCTTTTGGTCTTTGAGGAGTTTCACAACATCGTTGACAACAGTCAAAAGGACGATCTCATCCAGAAGATTTTCCGCCAGATCCGAAAGTACGGAACCGGTCTTCTGATCATCGACCAGACCCCCTCTCTGATTCCGAACCCGGTGTTTGAAAACCTCTATACCAAGATCACATTTTCATTGAACCATCAGAAAAATGTGGCCGCAGTGGCCAACGCCATGAACATGGCTTACGACGAACGAAAATTCATCGGCATGCTCAAAACCGGCCAGACCATCTGCAGGCTCATGGGAAGATATATTTATCCTTTCATGATCGATGTTCCGTTTACCCGAAAACCGCAATATGTGGGCGATTCGGAAATTCAACAGCATATGAAGGACTTTTACAAGGATTACAGCCCAAAAACCCTTCCGTTGATTGAAACAAGACCGCTCCAGATTCCTACAAAACAGTTTATCCCCTCCCCCCTGGAACGAATTTTCCTGGAAGATCTGATCAATCACCCCTTTGAAGGGGCGGACAAAAGGGCTAAAAGGCTGGGCCTGATCCCCAGGGATGCGACCCGGATCCAGAAAACCCTGATTGAAAACGAGGTCATCACCCCCATCACGGCGGATCGAAAAAAACTCTTCGAGATCACCACATCAGGTGCCGAGACCCTTTCAAGGATCGGCATCAAAGTGAATCGTGACGGCAACCAGGGTCTCGAACACCGGTATTTCCTGGAACAGGTGAGACAGACCTTCCTTCAAAAGGGATGGTTCACTTACAAGGAAAAAAATGACATCGACCTGGTCCTGGAGAAAGACGATCGGGTCATTGCAATGGAGTTTGAAACCGGCAAAAACAACCCGGATCAAACACGGAAAAACATCGAGAAGCTTATCAAGTTTCACCTGGCCGATGAACGATTCATCATGGCCACCAACCCCATCGCCCTTCAAAAATCAAAGGCCCTGCTGGCCGACACCCCTTTCCCTGACAAGGACGCCATCCAGGTCATCCTTGCCCGGGACCTCTCCAAAATCCTTTCATCCATTTCATGATCACACCCTGAACAGGACCCGCGTTGTCGATAACCACCCTGCAGCAAAAGGAGCAACAGGTCCTTTAACACCGGCAGAATACCAAAAGTGACATAGGAGCCATCCGTATGAACGCCTCCGTCGGGAGGCGTTTTTTGTTTAGTTGAACCTCTAACCCCGTTTTCTTGGCCATTTAGCGCAACAAAAGACGTTTTCCAAAGACCCGCAATGAAAGGAGGTAATGATGAACAGGTCCCGTAAGATCCGTAACCAACTGGAAACCCTGAGAGAGAAATTCACACATGTTATGAGCGTGATCGAACCAACAAAGGAATTTGGCGCCACCATGGTGCTGGCCATGCTGAGGCTTCATTTGGTCGAAGCCCGCATCCACAAAACCCAAAATCGAAAAGAAAGGAGGCGATTGATCCATGAATTCACAAAAGGAGAACGCACCATCGAAAAGGGACTTCAAGCCCTCAAAGAAAGAAGTTGCAGTTTCCATGTTCCTGCCCAATCGAAGCAACGGGACCCGATGCCCCGATTGTAATGAGCAGCTTTACCGCGGGGGTGGATGCCCTGTCTGTCAGTACTGCGGGTGGTCCCGATGCTGATCTAATCGGTGAGGCCAGGGACACAAAACAGTTTCCGGCGCATGCCGGTCTTTCAGGAAAGGATGTGAACAATATGGAAGAAACGGTATGGGAATTCCATGTGGATCAAAATGAAGATGAAAAGATCTGCCCGGTTTGCGGTGCGCCCTATGTCGTTGTGAAAGATGACAGGTGCGCAAAGGCCTATGGTTTCGGGCACATAAAATGCCAATCCTGTGGCATGTTTACCGAGGTCTGAAGCGAGGGCGGATCTACCCTCATGAAAGCCACCCCGCCGTTAGGGTGGCTTTCGTTTTTTTTTGAAAAAATGACCTGTTCAAGAATGACAGGTCATTTGTCCAAAGGAGGTGAAACATATGTGGAATAAACCGACAGAAGAGAGATTGAAAAAACTGCCACTCATTCACGAAACCGGGGCATTGCCGCTCAAGGAAAAGCGGGTGCATCTCCATTTCTTTGTGGCCGGATGCGACTGGTACATTTGCGAGACGGACCGGCATGACCTCATGTGGGGATTCTGCATCCTCAACAGCGACTATGAGATGGCGGAGTGGGGATATGTATCCCTCAGGGAATTGTGCAACATCAAGGTAAATGGCTGGCTCGAAGTGGACTGCGAACTTGAAAACGTGTGGGAAGTGAAAAGGGCGATCGACGTCGAAAAGATACGGATCGCCCAGGGCTGGAACAGGGAGGAAAACGTCTTTGATTTGTGCCGGGACTTGATTTCGGGAGCCAGTAATAAGCCGGGGCAGTCGTTGGACAGGAAGGAGGAAAGGCAGTGTTAGACAGAAAAATCGCCTTAGCAGGAAAAGGGCTTTCCTGCCCATTATGTGGTTCTCTATCCATTCAGGGCGGCTTCGTGGAGATAGAAGCAGGCAAGGCCTTTCAGAAAATGCGCTGCACAGAATGTGATGCAACATGGCAGGACATCTATGAACTTACAGACCGGGTCGTCGACAAAAACGGTTATCCAAGAAAGGAGGTGAAACATGGCATACACCCCGGAACTCAACCAGGAGTTCAGCGGTGCCTTGAGACGGATCGCATGGGCCATCAACCTGCCCATGACAACGGCACTTGAAGAAGTGATCTTCCAGGTCGCAAAAGAGGTGGACCGTGAACTCGTCTGCAAGGCGTGCAGGGACAACAGTTTCTGCGGGCGATGCCTTTTTTGTGAAAAGACCGTGTAACACAATATCAATCATTCAAAGAGCAAATGAGCCTTCTGGGAGCTATCCCAGGGTTTTTTGTATCGAAAGGAGAATCTATGTACAAGGACTTCACTACCGCACGGCATGTGGAGGGAATGATCGACATACTGGTGCTCTAAGAAAGGAGGAGAATCGAATGACATACGTATTAATCACGCTGTCAAGGGGGATCATCGACAACGCGGTCTTCTTCGAAGACCCGGAATCGGCAATCCAGGCCCTGTCAAACCACGTTCGGGACATGGACCCCGAACATGATGATGCTGCCCTGTATGACACCAATGGGCTCGTTGCAAATACCCGGCATTTCCTGGACGAGCAGGACCGGTTCAGCGAAAACCGAACCTTGATAAGGGAGGTGTCCAAAGAACGCAGAAGATCTGTTTACATCATCGCCAACCCCAGCCATCCGCTCGGCTTCATGGTCACGTCACCGGATGACCCAATGGGTTACACGGATCCAGCCGAGATAGTATCGGATCTCGGAACCATGCGAAAGGATTTCGGCAATCATCTGAAACTCTTTCTGGTGCAACCGGTAAGCGGACCCGTTGTTCAAAATGCGGAGCTTGTCAAACAAAATGCCGAATCAGAAATCGAGGATTTCGATATGACGCTGGTGGAAGAATACGTTTTTAAAGGTATATAGCGGGAAATACCATTTTCTGGTTTTCCCCTGAAAACCCCCGAAAAGGGCTGCGACAGCATTTGCTGGTTCGGCCCTTTTTTTATCCTGAAAGGAGACATCAATGGATTTACAGAATTATCTCAAAGCAGGTTATCCAGGATTTTACATTGAAACCGAAGAACCGCTTCGGGCCATTTCGTCCATTCAAGTACCCGGCTGGCAGTCCTTTTCCTGGGATTGTCTGAGGGGGCTTACGGATACCCAGACGGGCCGGACCATAGAAGACCTGCCCGATCCCCTGGGCGCCTTGAAATGGCTTGGAGATCAAAACGACACGGTTTTGATCGTTCAAAATTTTCATCATTTCATCTCTTCCGTTGAAATCATCCAGGAGATCCAGACCAGCGTCCCCCTCTGGAAAGCATCGGGCTGCTGCCTGATCATGGTGGGACCACCGGCCAATCTTCCTCAGGAAATCGAGAAGTTTTTCAGCATTATGGATTTCAGGCTCCCGTCCCGGGAGGAGATCCGCCGGATTCAGCAGGAACTTGCGGAAAGTGTCGGCGTAGATATGGCGGAAGATGCCGTGGAAGCCGCCTCAGGACTTACGGAGTTTGAAAGCGAAACCGCCTTTGCCCTGAGCCTGGTTCTCAAAAAGCGGTTTTGTGCGAATATTGTCACCCAACAGAAAATGCAGATGATTCGACGGACCGGACTCATGGAATTCTGGCCGCCCGTGCCAGCGGACCAGGTTGGCGGGCTGGATCTTCTGAAAACCTATCTATCCAACCGGAAAACCGCCTTTGAACCGGGAAACGATCATCTTCCCAGACCCAAGGCCCTTCTGCTGGTGGGTATCCCGGGAACCGGCAAGTCCCTTTCCTGCAAGGCGGCGGCTTCAATCTTCGGCTGGCCCTTGATCCTTTTGGATATTTCTTCCCTTAAAGGATCACTCGTGGGGGAAAGTGAACGGAAGATCCGGCAGGCAACCGCCACCATCGAGGCTTTCGGTAGGGCGGTCGTCTGGCTGGATGAAATCGAAAAAGCCTTTGGCGGGGTTAAATCGTCATCCAGGACAGACGGTGGCACCACTGCCTCCATGTTCGGTCATTTTCTGACCTGGATGCAGGAAACAAAAAGCCCGGTCCTTGTGATGGCCACCGCCAACAACCTCATGGATCTGCCCCCTGAGTTCATGAGGGCCGGTCGCTTCGATGCCATGTTTTTCGTGGATCTTCCCACCCGCAATGAACGTCTGGAGATCATTGAGATCATGAACAGCCGATACCAAACTGAAATTCCAGAAGAATATGAGAATAGCCTGAATGGCTGGACCGGCGCCGAAATCGAACAACTGGCCAAAGACAGCCTCTTTGACGGTTTGGATGCAGCCGTTAAAACCATCGTACCGCTTTCAAAAACCATGAAAGAGGAAATCGGGGCCCTGCAGCAATGGGCCGCGACACGTGCCAGACGTGCCAGCATGCCGGAAGAAACCCCAAAAACCGTACGGAGGATCAAATAGCAATGTCGCACATCAGCAGAATCGAACTGGAGGTAAAGGATCTGGGCATTCTGGGGCAAGCTTGTATAGCGCTCGAGTTGCAGTTGATTAAAAATCAGAAAACATTTCGGTGGTACGGTAAAGATGCCAGGTGTGATCATGCCATTCAGGTTCCGGGAGCGGACTATGAAATCGGCGTAATCCGAAAAGAACATTCCTATGAGCTCTCCTGTGATTTTCATGATCACCACCTGGAAAAGATTATCGGTGCCAAAGGAGGGCTCCTCAAGCAGGCCTATGCGGTCACAAAAACAAAGATTGAGGCCAGAAGAAAGGGATATTCCGTTATGGAAAAGAAGGCGGAACAAAGCATCCGGCTTCACGTTCGCATATCATGAAAGGAGATAAGGCATGAAGGAAATCATTGTGGAAGTCAGAAATAATGGAGAAATCAAGATCGAAACCCGGGGGTTCAAGGGAAAGGGTTGCGTTACGGAATCCGAATTCCTGAAAAAGCTCCTGGGCCGGGAAACAGCCAAAAACCTTACCCCCGCATACTTTCAGGAAAACCGAACCCATAGCAAAAAATACCTGCCCCTTTGCGGCTAAACCCTCAGCGCCTCTCAAAAGAACCACTCACAATTACAATTTTGTTTGGAGCCCTGGCATCATTCTGCTGATGCCAGGGTCATAAGGAGAATACTGATATGGAGAATATATTTGAAAAAGGATGTTTGATCCAGCTTTCCACCAGCGTCTGGGGTGCCAGACGAAAAATCAAGGCCGAGCAGATCACCCACATGACCGATGCCAACCAGTGGATCAGTACCCGCAAAAAGCTGATTGATCCATGTGCCCTTAAACCGATCCAGAAAGTGGCCAATGCCGCACGCGGTTATCTTTCGGGCGTGAGCCTGCCCTTTCCCATTAACGGCATGGTGTTCGTCCCCCGAGAGATGATTTCTAAGGTGGATCAAAGACTGACCCGATTCCAATCGGAATTTAAAGAAAAGGTTTCTGAATTCATGAACCGTTATGAAAGCCTGCGGGAAACGGCAATGGTGTACCTGGGAGATCTTTTTAACGAGACGGACTATCCGGTGAACATTCAATCCAAATTTTCCTTTGCCTGGCGTTTCGTCATCCTCGATGTGCCAAACGGCCGATCCGGGGTGCTTTCGCCCGAAGTGTATGAACGGGAAAAACACAAATTCATTCAAACCATGGAAGATGCCCGTGAACTGGCGGTCATGAGCCTGAGAGAGGAATTTTCAGGCATGATTCAACGGATTACGGAGCGTTTCACCAACGGTGCCAACACTAAACCCAAGGTCTTCAAAAATGGCACCATCAACAACTTTTATGCTTTCTTTGAGACTTTCAAAGAACGAAACATCTTCGATGATCGTGAGCTGGCGGAACTGGTTGAACGTTCCAGGGCCGTTCTCGGAGGCAACACAGCCGATGTTATCCGGTCAAATGATCAACTGAAAAATGAGATCCGGGACGGTATGTCGGAAGTGGAAAAAGCCATGGATGAAATGCTTACAAGACCCCGGAGAAGGATTGTCATGGACTGAGACTGAACACTCCGAAGATTTCAAAATCAAAATCTTAAAAGCCCCTCGGGTAATGGTGCCAAGGGGCTTTTTTCATACTTGTGAAAGGAGGAACCGGATGAAAGAGAGCAAACCGATGAGTACAAAGCAGCGTTTCTGGGAAGATCTACGATCCGGCAAATTTGCAGCCATGGTAAAGGAAGAGGCCAAAGGGCAATGTTTGAACGGCCCTCACGAAGTATTTAATATCGTAAAACCGATTTTTGCGGAAAACGACGACGTGGAAAGGCTCTACTGCATTTTCCTGGATATCCGAAATCACATCCTGGGCATTGAAAAAATGTCCACAGGGACCTTGTCGAATTCCGCCGTTTATCCAAGAGAAATCGTGAAGCGCCTCCTGGCGCTAAAAGCCGGCGCCGCCGTTCTGGTACACAACCATCCCTCACGACACACCGAACCCTCAGAGGAAGACCGATTGATTACCCGCAAAGTGGCATTAGCGCTCACCGCCGTCGACGCCCGTCTCCACGACCACATCGTCATAGGCGACGACTATTACAGCTTTTCGGAACAAGGAATCATGGAAGAAATCAATCGTCAGGTAAAGGGTTTTTTCAATAGCCAAAACACTTGCTGAATCTTCGATCAAAACCCCCATACAGAGGATTTTGATCGCAAACCCGTTATCAAAAGCCCTTCCGGTATCTGCCGGCGGGGCTTTTTTTGTCTTTGAAAGGAGGGTCAATATGGCCTTTGTCGGAATTGTCGGGGCCCGGAAATACCGGGACAGGCGGTCGGTCATCAATCTGGTGGAATACCTTCCCATTGATTCGGTCATCGTCACGAGCAAATGCAAAGGGGTGTGCACCTGGACCATTCGAGTGGCGGAAAAACGGGGTATGGAAGTGGAGGCTTTTGTCCCGGATTTGACCCACATCCGATCCAATTTCGAGGTGGCGGAAAGGTATTACCAGAGAAACCGGGAACTCATCGAGAGATGCGATCTGGTTCATGCCTTTCTGAGCCGGGAGGATGGGTGCACCGGCGGCACAGGATTTGAGGTGGAATACGCCATAAAAATCGGAAAGCCGGTGCAGCTTCACTGGGAAAAGGGAGTCTCCGAAATGCTATTCCAGCATGCCTTTCCCTTCAGGAAAAGGGCAATGGCCTTTGACACGGCATGGCAGGAGTTCTTTACCGTCACTTTTGCGTGAGCTTCACGATACCAAAAGGTGAGCTGCACCAAAACAGTATCAGAGATAAATGGGATAACCAGCCGGTCTAAGGAAAAGCCTTTCAGCGACTGGGAAACAATTGAAAAATATCAGGGCCTTCTGCCGCTTTTTCTAAAAAGAGAAAGGAGGTCCTTTTTTATGGAGGCGATAATGAGATTAGCCGCACAAGCCAAAATGGGCTATTACCCCACACCGGAAGGGGTGACGAAAAAAATCGTAAAATGGCTCACCCCGAAACGTCCGGGGCTTATCCGGGCCCTTGATCCCTGTGCCGGTGAGGGGACCGCTTTATCCATCGTCGGAAAACATCTTAAGGCCGACACTTACGGTATCGAGATCGATCTTGACCGCGGTGAAACAGCCAAGAAGACTTTGAACCGGTGCCTGGTGACGGATTACCAGAACACCCGCATCAGCCACAAATCCTTCAGCCTTTTGTGGCTCAACCCACCTTACGACTGGTCCGTAAAAGATGAAGAGCTTAACCCCCCCGAACGGATGGAAAGAGCTTTCTTGAGAGATTGCGTGACCTACGTCTGTCCCCTGGGCATTCTGGTCTATCTGATCCCCCAGGCGAGACTCGACGGGCATATCGCCAGGATGCTCTCCTACCGGTTCGAGCAAATAAGCATTTTCAGGTTCCCAAAAGAAGAATATCAGGCGTTCAAACAGGTGGCCATTCTGGGCCGCCGGAAGAAAACCCCTGGAAAGGACGACGAGACTGCCCGGTACCTAAAGGATTGCGGCCGTCAACAGGCGCCCGTCCCCTATCTTCCCGAAGTTCCGCAAATGATCTACGAGGTCCCCGTAGCCCCTTCAAATGGCCGCTTCGTTTTTATGAGCAAATCCATCGATCCTGAAGAGCTGGCAGAAGAAATCCTTGAGCACGGGCTTTTCGAGCGGTTCAGGGAAATGACGACCCCCTTTCGAATGAAAGAGATCATTCGGGCCGTCATGCCGCTCAAGTACGGGCATATGGCACAGTTCATTGCCAGCGGTTTCATGAACGGTGTCGTTTGGGATCCGGACAGGAAGAATCCTCTCCTGATCAAAGGAAGGACGAAAAAGGAGATCCTCTATTCCGTGGAAACCAACGGCAATAGGGAAAAGCATATTGAACGGAACCAGATCAAACCGTTTATCAAGGCATTCAACCGAGAAGGTGACATGTGTACCATCCAGTGAAAGGAGCAAGTCATGAAATTATATCCGGTCATGGCCACGGGGATCCGGGCCTATTGCTCGGATCTCATCGTAGATCCAATAGATCCGGAAACGGCCTATTTTATGTCCATCTGCGGGTATCAGGTGACCGTAAAAGGGATCATCGCCGCATTCTTGGAGAGCTACGGGATCAGTATTGAGCTGGAAAGCGGTGAATACTATCTGATGCGGGCCGATCTCGGGTACAAGGTTCAGTTGAAAAAGCTTCCGTCCACACGGGCGCATGCCCTGCTTTATCCGGTACTGACGCTGCCCGGCCACACAGAAGAAAAAAAGAACCGGTTCTTCGTTTTTACGAACCAAGAGGCTGAGGAAAAGGAGATGTTCTTCCGTCATCTGGATGAAAAGGCGGACATCCCTCTTCACCGGTCATGGGCGGAATGGCTTTGGCGCCTTTTCGAAGATCAGGACGAATGGATCACAAAGCTTGAGACCCTGGCCGGAAACTACAGCGGTTATGCCTTCAGGTTTCATCCGAAACAGCTCCAGGACCTCATATCAGAAGCATTTAGAAAAGGAGTCCCTGAGATCATAGACTGCATGAAATGGGAAGGAGACAATTATGGCAAATACAATCCCTCTTAAAGATTTTCTGGAAACCTACGGCGAAAGCATGGCGGAGAAGGTCACCCGGGAACTTAAGGTCATCCACGATCCTTCCGCTCAAAGGGAAGATGGATTTTCATCTGTGCTTGCTGAATTGAAAAAGAAGCCCTTTCCGGCTCAGGAGGAGATCATCAAAGCCGGCTACAAATCCCTGATGTGCGGAAACAGGGCGGTCTATACGGTCTGCGAAATGGGGACCGGAAAGACGCTCATGGCCATTGCGGTGTGCTACCTTCTTCACAGACTGAAAAAACTCAATCGGGTCCTGGTGATCTGCCCGCCGCATCTGGTACTGAAATGGATCCAGGAGATCAGGGAGAGCGTCTCAGGTGCGAAGGTCACCAACCTTAACGGTAAAGATGTTCTCCGACGGCTCGAACATATCAGGAAAAGACCTCCCTCTAGAGGCCTGGCGTTTTTTGTCATTGGCCGGGAACGGGCCAAGACAGGATTTTTGTGGCGGCCGGCAGTAGTCAAGAAAGGGCCGGGTCTTTTCTGCCCCAGATGCGGTCAGGAACTGCTGGATATGGACGGGTGTCCGTTGGGGGTTTTTGAAACCAATGCCAGGGGAAGAGTCAAGAAAAAATACTTATGCAACAATTCCGTCATGAAATGGCAGTTCAACCCAAATGAGGGAATTCATCGGAGAATCATGGTCCCTTGCAATGAACCCCTCTGGCAGCCGGATGTCACCCGAAAGAATTATCGCAAATATATCCCGGCCAAATACATCAAAAAGCGGATGAAAGGCTGCTTCGATTTACTGGTGGCGGACGAAGTCCATATGTACAAAAACCAGTCGGGCCAGGGATATGCATTCGGTGCATTGGCCGCTTCATGCCGGTATATCCTCTGTCTCACAGGCACCCTGGCGGGCGGCTACGCTTCCGATGTCTATCATCTCCTGTTCAGGACCCATCCCCGGCTCATGCTTGAAGACAAAAGCCCCTGGGGCAATCCAAGGCGCTTTATCGAGCGGTACGGGGTTTTAGAGAAAATCACCACGGTGAAACAGGAAGACGGATTGACCACCAAGGCCAAACGAAGCACGGTGGTCAAGGAAAAGCCGGGGATCAGCCCGCTCCTTTTGGGTAAGATGTTCATTCCAAACTCGGTGTTCATGAGGTTGTCCGACTGCATGGAGCATCTACAACCCTATGATGAGGAGGTAATTGAGCTTTCCATGGATCCTCAAATGGCAGAACGCTACATGGTTTTTGAAAACACCCTCAAAAATGCGCTCCGCAAGGCCCTGGCCATGGGGGACAACTCCCTGTTGGGTGGGTATCTTCATGCCCTTTTGTCCTATCCCGAACGAATCCACAAAGGGGTTGAGGTGATCCATCCTCGTACAAAAGAGATCGTGGCCTGTGGTCCACCCCTTGAGGGCGTCATGCCAAAGGAGCATGAACTCCTTTCCATCATCGGGCGTGAGGTGAAACAAGGGAGAAGGGTGATGGTCTATTTTGAGAATTCCCTTTCCACGGATATCAGTCCTCGAATCGTATCGATGCTGGAAGAGAGGAGTATTCGTGTAAAGGTCCTGAGATCCGGGGATACCCAAGGAAGGGCAAAAATCATCGACAAGTGGGTCAAAAAGGGAATCGATGTGCTCATGACCAACCCCAGGAAAGTGGAGGTGGGGATGGACTTGCTGGATTTTCCGTCCATCGTCTTCTACCAGATCCCCATGAGCACTTACACATTGCGTCAGGCATCCCGACGATCCTGGCGGATCCCTCAGAGGAAACCGGTCAAA
This sequence comes from Thermodesulfobacteriota bacterium, assembly GCA_028278625.1. The sequence continues at coordinate 81,189 of JANQDY010000272.1, read as the reverse complement.
GTGTACTTTCTGGCATACCGCGGGACCATGCAGACGCGGCTTATGCAGCTCATGGCCGACAAGCTCATCTCAAGCCTGACGCTCGAAGGGGAGCTGTCGGACAAGGGACTCGCGGCCCTGTCAGAGACATCGGATTCCATGACCCGGGAACTGGCAAAAATGCTCTTTGAGAAGGCCGAATCCGGAGACAATCAAAGCCTCAAGGACATCTGGGCGGCTTATCGGAAAAAGGAGGTGCAGGTGGAAAAGGGCATGAAAAGGGATATAAACGATCCGGAAAATGAACCGGAAATCCTCTTGAATGAGGCAACCGAAAAACCGTCCAAGGACATCAAAAAGGCAAGTACCGAGGTAGAAAAAATCGGGGAAAGGATCGTGAAGGTTCATTTTGTGGAATATGTGGGAAAGCGTAAGAAAAAGGTGACCCACATCGAGGTCAGGGAAGCGGAGCTGGAAACGATGGTGGCCAAAAAGGACTGCCATGTTCATACCCAGTTTGCGCTTTTTTGATATGCCAGAAACTCTTTCGTTTCCAAGGGGCCGGATTTAGACTAACCTGAGCGAAATATCCGGCTCTTCAGAAACGGATCACATCGTAATTTAGAATTGATCAGGAAAGTGATTGTGCATCGCCATGCCGCTGCAAAGCCAAGAAGCGCCTTGAGAGGAAAAATCGTGAATTGCTGTGGCAAAATCCCTGGAAGCGGCGCTCTGGGCCTTTTGCCATTCCACTTCTTTCAAAGACGGGTGTCTTTTGGCCGTGAACCTGGGAGATGACGCGGACACGACCGGCGCCAAATATGGTCAACTTGCGGAAGCATTTTCGGGGTAAATGATATTGCCAGGCCTTGGCTTGAAAAATCGCCCACAGAAAGTTAATTGAACGTCTTTCCGGAAAGCTTCTTGATTTCAGCCGGCGTATTAATCGGAAACTAAGTGATACAAGGATAGAAATCAGCCATGATAGCAGGAGTTGAAATAGAATTTTCTGATGAGCCCACCAATAACGAGTTACATTTCATGGTATTAGCGGCGGAGAAGCTATCGAAAGACCCTTCCGATATTCAAATACAAAAATCAGATGACTTCCCGGAAAAGGCAACGGTCATATTCAGAATGAAAAATGAAGCTCAATACAAAGTGGTGGATTGGATCTCTGATGTCTTTAAAAGAATGATACCGGACCATAGAGACATGACAATTTGGTTCCAGCAAGAAAAGGCTTACGACCTCAAAAACTCCAAATCCGAGGACTAAGAAGAGCCATCAAAGCAAACCATTCCACCAGACTCAACGTTTGGGATGACTGGCCCTTCGTGGAGCTGGATTCAGGATTCAAACAGGTTCAATTGATTCTGATTGCTCGTGATGACCTGATAGTCCAAGCCAAAAAACCGAAGCACCATATCTGCCACAGGGGCCAGTTGCTTTTCACTGTAATGGTTGTAATCAAATGGCGCACCTGATCTTTTTTGAATCGGTTCAGGACCTTTAGCGGTCATCACATAACGGATGACGCGGCCCTCAAATTCATCAAGCATTCTGGCGGCCCTGACATGGGGTGGTGCTGTTTTGGTGTAATCTTTGAGTGGTTTGCTGATCCCTTTGCGATATGTCAGCTGTTGGTCCAGTTCACTGGCAAATAGCTGACGGTGCCGTTCTTTCACCAACTCAATCAGGGACTCTTTGAGGTCCCGCTGCTCATGGCGCGAGAATATGAGCGAAAAAAGATCAGCCTGAAAATTCTTAGCAAGCTCAGTCCAGTCCCTTCTACTGGATTCCAGTCCGGCAAAGTAAAGTTCAGATGTTCCGTCCTTACCCGTCAGCAAACCCGCATATCGCTTTTTGGAGCCAGAATCCCGGCCTCTAATGGTCGGCATGAAAAACTGAAGAAAGGTCTTTTCAAATTCTATGTCCAGATAGCTTTCCACGCCAAACCGCTTTTTCAATTCCTTTCTAAGAAATGCATTGAGGTTTTCGGCCAGGTTTTGTCCCAGCTTGTGAATCTTCTCCGGATCGCCGTTACCCAGGCAAACAAAAAGCGAATCGGTATCACCGTAGATTACACTGAAGCCTTTTTCTTCAATGAATTCCCTCGAAAAATTCAGGACCCAGTGACCCGTACGAGTGATGGTTCCTGCGATGCGTGGATCATAGAATCGGCATCCCTGACTCCCGAGCACACCATAAAACGAATTCATGATGATTTTAACGGCCTGGGACAGGGTGGCATCATTCGCCTTTTTGGCTCTGTCCCGTTCGTTCCACAAATGCTCAATAATCCCTGGCAGGATGGCCCATTCCGTGTCAAAAGAAAGACCAGCAGGCCCTTTCACGATGTGGCTTTTTGGGGACGGCGTTGAGTCATTCTTGGATGTGTGAAGGATCCTGTTGGCTGCAAGGGGATCAACGAAAAAAGTACGAATGATGCTGGGATAAAGACTCTTGAAATCAAGGATGGCCACATTCTGATAGAATCCCGGCTGGCTGTTCAGGACCAATCCACCGGGTGCTGCGTCTCCTTTTGGCGGCCGTGGATCCGTATAGGCCACATAACCTTTTCTGTGCAGACGTGGCAGATAAAGAAAATCAAATGCCGCCACACTGCCCCCAGTGCGATCAACGGCGAGACCGGTCAATTGGGACCGGCGAACAGCAAGCTGTGTGAGGTTGAGCTTTTCGAAGATCTCATGAACCAGTCTGGCATCTTCAAGGTTGTATGCTGCAAGAGAGGGTTTATCTTTGTGGAAGAGCCGCGTAATCTCATCTAATTTCTCTCTTCCGCTTTTTTCAATCAGCTTCTTTCGCCCAAGAACCTTTTGAGAAACGGTTGAAAGAGAATAGTCATCGACTTTGACGTACGCGCTTCGAATCATGGGGATCCCGTCCAATGCGGCCCTGCCGGGAATTCTGGCAACCCACTGATTGTGGTTTTTACGCGGTGCCAGCATCTCGGTCGGCCCTTGGGTTCCCATATCAAATGGGAGGTTCAGCATATTGCATTTTCTGTAAAGCCATCTCAAATCAAAACCGATGAGGTTCCATCCGATGAGAACGTCCGGATCATATTGACGAACAAGGGAGAAAAAGGTTTTGAGCAGGCTTCTTTCGTCTGAAAATCGCTGGTATTTGCTTTTTCCTTGTTGATTATTCGGATCCACCACCAATACTTCTCGCATCTCTTTTCCGTAAAGCGCAATTGAATAAAGGTCTGATTTCATCGAGCACTCAATATCAATGGAAAGGGTTTTCAATTCCGGTGTGTAATCAGAGGGATGGGTTTTGGGGTCCACAAAAAAGAGGCAGCCGTTGTGCATGCGCGAAGGCTTGCTCGCAAATCGCACACTTCCCTTTATAAAATGCTCCATAAGATACCGGCCCGGGAGGTTTACATCTGCTTCATAGGTGGGTAGATATCGCTCGGCGCAGGCTTTTCGGGCCTTGAAAAGATCAGTAGCCTGGTTGAAATATAAACCATCAACAGGACTCCCTGCGAGACTGCACAGTTCTAAGGGTTTTCTGAACGCCCCTGAAGGCGTCCATTTCTGGAGATGATCGACAAAGAATACAATGGGCGGGCGCGTCACCGTCCAGTGAAACCGTCTGTCGTCAGAAAGCCGTCCCTGAAAAATCAGCTGGGTTCTGTTTTGGGCCTGAATCTGCCTGCTTGATAATATAAAGCCGTTGTACAAAAGATCCATCCCCTTGAGGGGTCCTTTCCAAATTGGTTATCACGGAGATTGAAACAAGTCGTCTAAGGGGAGATTGAAGATGGATCTGACCGATTGCCGTTTTCCCTGATAACCAGCCTGAGAACTTACAACTGTTTGCGATTGAGCAGTTCTGTATTCTGAAAAACACGAAGGAATTGCAGATTTAAACTTACCGATCGTTCAGTAGGTCGCGCAGTTTGTTGGAACATTTGAAAGAAACAATCCGTCTGGAATCCAGAATCAGGTCGTCGCCTGTCTGCGGGTTTCTTCCTTTTCGTTTCTTCTTTTCTTTCACTGAAAATTTTCCAAAGCCGGAGATTAGAAGGTCTTCGCCAGATTCCAAGGTTCTCTTCATGATTTCAAGCAGGGATTCAACGGTTGATACTGATGTTTGTTTTGGAATTTCAGATTTTCTGGATACAGCTTCAACTAATTTGGTTTTAGTGATGGCCACGGATCGTGCTCCTTGAAGGCTGTTAAGCGTTTGCTGACTTCTTGAATCTTGATGCACAACAATATAGTAATTTCAAAATCTTGTACAGAACAGAATATCTGAGGATGTCCGCTTGGGACAGGATGGTACCGGCCTGCTTCTGAAATAGTGTCGTAGAGATTGAGAAAGGTGCTGCACATCAACCTATTCACTGCATTCATTTTTGCAGTTGCCAAGCGCAATAGCTCGAATTTTCCCCCTCAAAATGAGGGTTCTGCTTTGCCAGCATTAATATTCCTCACAGTTACTCGGATTTGACGTCCTAATTCGTCGTATCCATTTAGGAATATTTTGACCCGGGTCTCGGAGCCCAAGATCCAATTCTCGATGTTTGTACTGACGGAGGGTTTCGGAATTGAAAAGGTCTGAGAATCACCCCTGACAGAGATTTTTTGGCCGAGAATGCCTTTGGAGCGTTTAAGCGAGCCCTTTGGAACTTTCCAGGCAAAAAGAGTGACCAAGTCCGCGTGCCGGTTTTGTGTTTCCAATTCTATTTGATAATCTGTGAGCGTCACCCGAACGCCGTTCTTTTCTCTGACCTCGATTAATGCTCTGTGCTTGTTCTCTTTGACAATTCTAGCGCCGATTTCCGGGCCGACGTTCAATTGCCGTAACCTTATAATTTTGTCTGGCGGGAAGTATAGTAAGACAAAACACACAAATCCATCTCTTGCCTCCTGAATGCTCGATTCTGTGACAGTTTGTTGCAGAGATTGTAGAAACCATTTGGCCGTATAGGTCAGTTTTTCATTCAGGTCATGATTTCCATGGGTTTCATTCCCTCTTTGGGTAGAAATGTGCTTCAAGGTGTATTTGGCGCCCATTGCCTGGAGGATTTGAGCGATCCCGGAATCCAAAGCGCCTTGCCTAGCCTCCTCAATGGATCTGCAAACCCTCGAAATCCCCACAAAGTGGTTTTCAGGTGTGCGAGTAACCCAGTAGGGGATATTTGTTGTTTTTGGAAGCAGAAGGTTCCGGGCTTCCGGGATTTTTTGAAAAGAGGCTTCCGCCGGGCGGCCAACAGGTTTTATGGCAGAAACATTGACCAACAGCATAAACGCCAAACCACACACAAATGTCATGGGTCAATCCTCCTTATGCAATTTTGGGAATACTTCCTTTATCAGGTTTTTGCGACATCAAGTTGGCCTTCAGGTAATCAGTTTGTGAAATCTGCAATTGAACCCAAGCAGTTCGTCATGCCCCAAGCCCTCAACTGCTGTTCTCTTTTCATCAAATGGCCCTCCTTAATATGCTTATAATGCCTTTTATATTTTTTTAAACCATATTATAGCTCAAAAAGCTCTATGTCAAGATGAATATTCTTTTATGGAAATCTGTTTTCACTTTTGCTATATGGTAGCTTTATGAAAACTCAGAAACTCTCAAAAGAACAACTAAAGGCATTAGGACACCGATTCAAGGTGGTAAGGACCATCCTTAACCTGGACCAGAGACAGATGTCTGAATTGATGGGTACTGCCCAGTCCCAGATATCCAAGATTGAAATCGGGCGATCCGCCCCCACCTTGTATCAACTGATAAAAATCAAGGAACTGGCAGACCAAAACGATTTACTGCAGGAAAACTTCTCTTGGGAGTGGCTTCTGGAGGGAAAAGGGAGAGGGTTAATGGGGTAAGCGAATTCGAGAGGCACGTAGCTGCAACCAATACCCTGCAATCCTTCAATTCAATCAAAATTGGAAATTCTCGTAGAAAGTATCTTTGTGATTCATTGAGGCCCTAAAGTGACCAACGGTCGTTTGTAATTGCGGTCTTGACAGGACTATTCGTTGGGTTTAGCGCAATAGGCATCTGCCCCCTTTTTTCTTTGACAGGTTTTAATCCCACTCCTTTAGAGAAAGATTGTCTCTGGCCAATTCAACACACATCTGTGCTGCCAAATCATAGTTGCCGGCGCTTACGAAGCGTTGCCGTTCTTTCAGTTTGCTAATTAGTTTTTCGCGTTGGCATGTGTAATTTAAAACCAGAACCTTGAGTTTGCCCAAACAAGCTTTTGAATCTTCATTATGTTTGGATAAATCATCAAAAAACTGTGTAATCTCTTTAAAGCTAATATAACCTCCGGCATTTTCGTCTCCATTCACTAAAGATATCCATTGACTAAGTGATTCCAGGATCTTTGCAGGTATATCCGACTTGTGTTTCTTTTCGTATTCATTCTTAACTCCTCCAGAAGTGTCTTCTGTAATTTTGAAATACCTGGAAGTGAAGGGGTCAGCCAGCTCATGAAAATCCAGATTTCTTATCACTCCCCCGGCCTCTTGCAGGATATGCGCACCGCTGACGATATCATGCCAGCGATATCCCTTTATGATTTCAAAAAAACCATCAATTTGTCCTGAAGCCGGCAAGGCAAAACCGTAACTTCCTGAAATATTGACAAACACGCTTTCTTCCTTTTGACGATTAAAGAAATGCTCGCATTCACCCAATCCCTTCAGTCGGCTGGGTTTTCCAACATAGGCGCCAATATTTGCGCCAGGCAAATATCGTGTGGTACTCGGTGACAACGTGATGGTGTCTGAATCTCTCGTTCTTATAAAAGCGCCTTGGCCTTTCACAGCGTAATAGAACATAATGTAGGGATCAAAGAGTAAGCAAATAATTGAAAATAGGGGGCCATCTGCAAAAGAGCATAAACTAAAATGTGAAAATCCTGTAATAGATTTTACGGCTTCTGTCGTTCTGTCTATTGGATCCAATACCAAATAGTGCTCACAAGAAAAATCGATTTCTATTTCCTTTTCACTTTCCTTTATCTTCCCATCATTTTGTATGACCAGCGGCTCTAGATTGTCTTCCTCTGAGAAAAGAATAATGCCTTTACTAAATTCCGGAGCGATATTCTGTTTGATAAACTCTATAAAGTCTCTATTGGCGATTTGATCCAAGGCTTTCATGGGCGAAGCTTTTCTAAAGGTAGATCCCAGAAGCTTACCCCTCAATTCATTGACTAAATGGGGCAATTTGCTGAGACAAATGTCTCTGATTCTGTTAATCCTCTGGGACAACTTAAATTCAGTGGGTTTCAAAAGGTCCAGTTGAACTCCCAATTCGTCAGCTAGTCTGTTCAGTTGACCTTCTGAAGGCACTGCCCTTCCGGTTTCCCATGAGGCAACCGTCGCTCTTGCCACACCCAGCAGATCACCAAGCCCTTTTTGCGTCAATCCCTTTTCCTTTCGGAAATTACTTATTTTTTCGCCCAACGTTTGCTTCTCTATTCCCATTTTTGCCCTCCTTTGGTTTCTGGCCTAACCCACAAAAGTGACCACACATGGCCGAAGATGCCTGCAATGACGCTCTGTATCTTATGTCAGAAACAGAATCAATCAATATGTGCGCACCTTATTTTTTTGTGATGTGACTTTTCTGATTTTTTCCTTGACATTCGAAAAAAATTATTATATAGTGCACACACTTTTTATTTTATAGTTCAACATCAGCCCGGGGTACCTGCTGGCTATGGCTTATCTTTGCAGAATATATCAAATGCTCCGACATTATGACAGGAGTTATCCACTTAGGCTACGATTCAATCGAACGACAGTTCTCCTTTGTTTCACCTTTGTCACCCCTCTTCCGAAATCCGTTTAGCCCCTGCACCATAGAGCGCGTGACGACTAAAACTTTCTAGCAAACCTTTCAAACTAATATGCCGATGTAAACCGTTAACCTAATTTGGATTGGAAGGGAAAAGTGCCTAAACGAATTGGGAAAGCGCTGCCAGACAGATATCGATTCATATCCCTAAAACAGCTTTTAACATGCATTGTGGAAAACTCGGATCGGCAAGCTCTTGATGAATTTCCTAGCCGTCCGGTTTTCAAATTTGGGGATAAAACCGATTTGCCGTTACACGATTATCTCAACCTAATGCGTGAGGCCCTTTCCAATGGACGATGGTCAGGGATCGATTCCGAAATGGTCGCCGAGATAATGATCGACCTCCTGACCGACAGGCTCACTAATCTGCCAGATGACCATGATCTTCCTTTTTCAAAGCCAAATGTGAAACAAAAAGGCCCAGACTGCCGCTTTTATCTATCGGCCTGTCTAAACCGGATGTGCGCTGAGCTTATTAAGAATCCACCAAAAAACAAAATTGAAGAAGAGAGAATCTCGGTGGTCATTTTGCGGAGTTTTGTGATTCGACAAAGTCAATTCTGCCGGCTTGAGGCCATCAGAATGTCACAGACATTCCGCTCAAGGTTTACCTGGTCAGTCAAGGGCGGAAAGATCAGCGTTTGGCTCCCTAAAACGCTTCTGGGAAAGGAGCGCAGGGAATGGCTGGACACCAATGTGCCGGATCCTGATCCCGATAGACCTAACGAAAAGAGAAGAGTTCAAGAGATTATCAACAAAAAACTTGAGTCCAATTGCTGGGTTACATTTGAAGAAGCTATGATTCCTGCTGATGACAATTGTGGATTGAGTGAAAGCCCAAAAGATGATTTCTCTTTTCTTCTGGCCCGGGAAGTGGCCGAGGAAAAGGCTGAGAACATCCAAAAACAGCGCCGTTCCATCAAAAGTTTGGGTCCGGAAAAACTGAAAAGCTTGATCCTAAGAGTCTTTGAAGACCTCGACTGCGGCGAATTCAAAGAGGGCCCATTGGCATCGGAGTTTCATATTTCAAAAAGTACCATGTCACGCTTTGCGGGAATCCGTTGGCGGGATAATGGCTCATCTGTGCCGGATTTGTGGCGAAACACGGCTTCAGTCCTGTCAAAAAATCCCATCTTCTTGGAAGTGGCTAAAGAAGCGGGATACCTCAACACGATTAAAGAGGTTCTTGAAACCAACGGCCCAGGACAGAAATAAGGGAGGAAAAAATCGATGGAAGATCTCTATTTCATCAGGCTGATAGCCCGGGCTTTCCAGGATAGTAATCCGAGGAACTCCCTCCTGAAAGCTTTTGAACAAATCGAACTATTGGGTGGAAAGGCAGGCTACGAACAAGGCCATATTCAGTTCAGGCGTTTTATGGCTGAAGCTAGAAAAAGCCTGGATCTACCTGGTAGGCAGAAAGTGGAGCCGGAACATGACCTGATTCCACTGGAAATGCACATTCTAAGAAAGAATAAAGCCATTGATTCCTTTTTGATAGCCCAAATTCCTTCTGTAAGAGTAATCAAAGACGCAAGACCAGGGTTATATACAATCAAACTGAATACGGGACGTTTCCTTTGGGAAGGGCGTTTAACGGAACAAGAACTTCTTTGGAAATACGCCTTTCCTGAAGAAAGTTTTCTTTTAGCGGCTGATACGGGGGACCAAACAACTCAAAGAACCCGCGAAATCATACTGATGAAAGGCGATCTGATACTTAGGGTCTATCCTGGCCTTGAGGCTGGATTTCTGCAGATAGAGATCAAGGATACCAACAATGGCGAGTAGTTCGCGAAATCATTCATTTACGGCCAGATCTAACGCCGTTTTTGTGCAAGGTCAAGGAGAAGCCGCCTCGGCAATAATTTCCATTGTGGCTGTCAGAGGATCTGTGTGGAACGAAGGTAATCGCCTCTGGTTTATCGGCCCCGCCCAGTTCGACGAAAAGGCTGAACAACATATTCAAAAAATACTGCTTCCGATAGCAGACGAAATTCTAGGAAACTTGGGTATCCCGAAATTGCGTTTCTACATTTCAATTGTCAATCCCGGCGCGGCGTCCCTTTATGACCTCGGGACCAAAATTTCAGGATTCTCATCTGATGCCCCCCTAGTTGTCTTGTTTCTGGCCGCAGGACTCAAATTGAACCTACCAGATGATCTAGTCATAACCGGGCACATCGCTTCACTGGATGGCGATATTGGAATGGTAAGGGGCATACCGGCCAAAGTGTCGGCAGCTGTGACGGCCAAAATGAGTAGATTTATATATCCGACAATGAATCAGGATTCTTCAATTGATATTTTTACGCCTCATGAAAAACGACGTGTTGAGGATGCCATTATTCAGGCAAAAAAGCACATCAAGGTCGCCCCGGTTCTAAATATCATCGACCTTGTACGGTCGGTTTTCTCAGATGAACAAATTGTGATTGCCAGTCTGAATTTTCGCTTTTTTGAAGGCATTCCACCAGTTCAAAACGAAAGATCGCCTGTTTCCAAGGTATCCGAATTTCTATTGGCAGAAAATTCGGCGCGATTCTGGAAAGTACTGGAACACCAGCTCGTTGAAGGTCGGAGTCAGGATGCCAAAAGGCTTTTGACTGCATATGTAGACTATTTTCTACACCAGAAACGGTATCCAAGTAAGCTCGGCAATCGGTTGTATGGTCTGTTACTTTCTCTTCCCCCGGAGATCCGGCGTCTTAAAATCAAATTCCCGCTGACTTCCACGGGAAAGATTTTCAAACTCTGCCAATTTGTCCGCACTATCGACCATGAGGACGCTCAATATCTTTTACTGGCTGCGTCAGGCAAAGCCAATGCTTCCCCAATCGCCGGAAGTGATTTCAAGGCCTTCGGTAAAAGCGCCAACAACGGTAAAGCAAAACTGCAATTTCTGATAACAGAGGCCAATAGGATTCGATCCGACATCGCAAAAAAGTTTGACTCTGCCCGTGCCGCCTATCGCATCGATTCAGTAATTGCCGAAGATTCTGAGAAGGCCATGGATGCTGCAACAGCTTTTTTCATACATATCCAGCGTCACTACGGAGAAATGCTGGAATCACCTGATTCTATGTTTTCCCAGGCCGCCTGCTGTGAAGTTTTGGAGAGTGCTTTTGCACGAGAAGGGGGTCTCAAGGCAGCGCTGGCAGAAGCCCGAGATGCTCCGAGAGGTGGCTTACGCTATGTGTTCGATTTAATTACAGAAAAATTAAAACGAGAAGAGCAGGAAAAACAATTGCGTCTCCTGTTCAAAACCGTTCTGGACCCGTTGGACAGGCAAAAGAGACTTGTCGTGACAAAAGCACTGATTGAACATCTGAGGGATCACTTGCCTCCTGAAATCGTTTCACAGCCCCCTGAGAAATTTGTGGAATCCTGCGAAATACTTGCAAGAAATTTATTGGAATCAATGGAGAAGTTAAAAAGAGCTTTCATAGCCATATGAAATGAAATCAAGAGAGGAGGAACCTATGTCGATCACCAATATTCTGGGAGAACTCGATGAGGCACGAATTGCTCAAGCGGTGGGGATTCCTGCGGATACGGCCAGAACGACGTTCAGGCTGTCATCCAATACGGTCTCTGACTACGACGAATTCGGCACCATTATTGGTCAATATCTAATCCATCATTACCGCAACTGCATCTCGATGGGGGGCAGTATGTCATCTACGGAAGCCGCAGGTCGCGCCAAGGAGATTCTGGACCAGGAGTACCGGAGGCGTTACGGGGGTGATATCCTGATGGCATTTAACGATGCATGCAACGGGACCAACGGTGGTCTTCGCCAGATTCTGGATGTTCTCTGTGAAAAGCTTAAAAGTGAGTCAGTGGCATTCTATATCCGCGACGTTTTTGATCGAAATGTCGCACCCAACGCGTGGGAAGAGAAAGTGGAAATCATACGCCATTTTATTGAATTGAGCGGCCCCTATCTCGGCAATTCGATCCAGGCCGATTCGCCGGAGCGCTATGCTCATAATTATGAGGAGCTTATTAGAGCCTATACAGATGGGCTCACAAAAACGGCAAGAACGCTCAGACGATTATAGAAAGGAGAAAACCTATGAAAAAGAGCTTAAATAGTTTGTTGCAGGATATCGATCCGTCAAGGACCCTTGATCCGATGGAGGAACGTTTGAATGAAGCATTGACAACGCTTCGAGTTGAAAATCCGGTACTTGATGATTGGGATCAATTTAGGATGTTCCTGGCTAAATGTTACTGCAATATGGAGCGGAAAGCCCTTCGTATTTCCTCTGAAATAGCCTTTGATAAGGACAGGTGTTGGACTCGCTGTATGGATTTGCTGAATGCCGAATATGGCCCCAGCGGCCCGAGAACGGCTTTCGAAATATGCCGTACAGGAGTGGAAGGAGGTCTCTATTCTGTTCTGAAGTCCATGGCAAAACGCATGGCCCATGAGTATGCCACCAAAGAAATTCAAGCTCGCGTAGGCATTTTCCTGGTAGGGCTTTCGGTGGATGAAGAATTGGAGACCTGCAACACTTATCTCGAAGAATACGGTCATCTTCTCCCTCACGAGCTGACGGAGGAGAGTGCCGCCCGAATCAAATCCAATTTTGCCAGGGTGCTCGAAGCGCATCCGGATATGATCCGAAGGATCAGAAAGGGTTTCAGATAGGGTTCGAAAAAAACCTTATCAATTAATGAAAAGCGGCTGCGAAAACGCATGGGAGCACTTGCTAGGGAGCACGATCTGTGATGTCCCCCACAAAACCATACAAAGACTTTATTGGAACTCTGCACCGGTTTTTTAATCGTGGGCGTGATTTTCTAAATGCCGTCCCTGCCTTCATCGACACCATTGCGAATCGCATTGAGCCCAAGCCCCTACATGTCGTCATAAACGATCATTCTGATGAATTAAATTCCAGGCATCGGGCTACTCTTTTTTATTCACACTACAAGGAACTCCTTCAATCTATAGAAAATCGCGGCCGGCGGGTGGCTGATCTTAACAACAATATAAATGAAACATACCAAACGGCCAAGGCTTCGATAGATCAGGAGGCCAGAAAAAAAGTGGCTGATATTGAACATCGTTACCAAGAAAAACGGCACGCGGCCAAGAAAGATTTTCAGAAAGAAATCACGCTGCTGAAGAAAAAAAGAAGGAATCTAGTGGCGCAGGTGGAAAGTGCATTTCAAAAAGAGCTGAATGAGACGGAAAAAAACCATCAGGGAGAAATCAAGAGAATAAAAAGCAACTTATCAAAAAAACGAGCTGTCTTGGCTAGAAAGCTAAAAAAGACAGAAAGGACACATCCCACAGAATGGAAGTCATGGGACGATGATTATTGGGACCACCATTACACACCACCAGAAGAAATGCCATCATCTGCCCTAACGCGGGTTGGAGAATATAGAATGGAGGTTGACGGGGCGAGGAATCCATTATTGGTTCCGGCCTTCCTGCCAATTATCTCGGTTCAAAACGTTATCATCAAGGCGTGTGAATCCCTCAGAAACAGGGCACTTCAAATGATGCGGATCCTGATGTTGCGGCTTTTGGTGGGAATTCCACCAGGCAAGCTCAAGATCGAAATGCTGGACCCTCTAGGCCTTGGATCGAATATGGCGGGATTCATGCACCTTCCTGAGGTTATCGTGGGTTCAAAGATCTGGACCGAGCCTGAACAGATTGAACGCAGATTAATGGCCATTACCGAAGACCAGGAAAAAGTCTATCAGACGTATCTTAGAAACGATTTTTCATCCATAGGGGATTACAACCGCCATGCCGGGAAAATCGCCGAGCCCTATCGAGTGATCATTATTTTGGATTTCCCTGCCAATTTCACGGAAACGGCGGCACAAAGGCTTTTGACAATCGCTACTAACGGACCCAGGACCGGTGTTTATCTGCTTCTTCTTAGGGATATGAGCCGGAGATTCCCGCCAAACTTCGACCTGGCTTCAATGGAAAACATCTCCATTGTGATCAGTGCCGAGGGAGATAGGATTAATTGGCATGATGCCGATTTAAAGGATTTCGAATTGTCCATTGACAAATTGCCGCCCTGGGAAAAGACCAAGCGCCTTCTGAAAACTGTAGGGGAGAAAGCCATCTCAGCTTCCAAAATCGAGGTACCATACAGTACGGTCATCAACCAGCTTTCCAAATGCTGGGAATCGGGTTCAAGCGAAGGGCTCTCCATTCCCATTGGCCGGTCAAGCGCAAATGGAATTGTATATCTTGAGTTAGGAAAAGGGAGCGATATCAGCGTTCTGATTGGAGCGATGACGGGGGCCGGAAAAAGCAACCTGCTTCACGTAATCATCACCGGGTTTTGCATACATTATGCGCCAGAGGAGGTTAATCTCTACCTCGTAGATTTTAAAAAAGGGGTGGAGTTCAAAGAGTACGCCGGGGTGGAATTTCCACATGTAAAGGTCATCGCCATCGAAAGCGATAGAGAGTATGGATTGAGCGTAGTTCAAAAACTGATCCTCGAAATGAACCGCCGTGGTGATCTATTCCGGAATGAGGGTGTTCAGAATATCGGCCAGTTTCGTAGCAAATACCCTGAACGAATTATGCCGAGGATTGTCATGGTCATAGACGAGTTCCAGGATTTTTTCGCTGAAGATGACAGGCTTTCTCAGGGAACCGTATCAAGCATTGACCGGTTGGCAAGAAAAGGCAGATCCTTCGGAATACATCTTGTCCTGGCAAGCCAGTCAATGGCTGGGGTACAAACCCTTCCTCGATCAACGTTCGACCAGATGGGTATCCGCATCGCGCTTCAGTGTTCGGATATGGAATCTCGCCTGATTCTCGGCGAGGACAATCCGCAGGCCAAATTACTATCAAGACCAGGAGAAGCCTGCCTGAACAACAAAAACGGGCTGATTGAAGGTAATGTCCTGTTTCAAGTCTTCCATTTGCCAGACCGCCAGCGCAAACAAAACCTCAAAGAGCTTGGTCGTCTCGAAAAATCCTGGAAAAGGAAATCGTCCAACCCCACAAAAGTCATCTTTGAAGGCAACGCCCCCGCCAATATTAGAAACAACGAAAAACTGAAAGCGATTCTCAAAATCCCCGTCTCGTCCCATGATCCGAAAACGGGACTGATCGCCTGGCTGGGCGAACCCATTGCCATCAAGCCGCCAACAGGGGTCAATTTTCATAGAGAAAGCCGATCCAATCTTCTGATAATCGGAAAAAATGAAAAGGTGTCAACCGCCATGAAGGCCAACGCCGTAATCAGCCTGGCCGCCCAGAAGTCAACAAAAGGCATTGAATTTCTTCTCTTTGACTTCACTAGACCGGATAGCAATGGACACCATGCCATTCGCTCCCTTCGGAATTACTTCCCTCACAAAATGGCATTATACGACAGGGGCACGGTGAACAATGGCATCGATAAGGCCTTTGAATGCGTCAATATGCGGGAGAAAACCATGTCTGATAAAACGGATACGGCTGTTTTTCTGATTCTCATGGGGATTCATCGGGCTTCAAAACTAAGGAGCGAGGATGGTTACACCTTTCCCGAGACGACCGAAAGACTTATTCACATTTTGGATCACGGTCCGGAAACAGCGGTATTCACGATCTGCTGGGGGGATACCCTTAGAAATACCGAACGGATAATTGGTCGAAACCTGCATGAATTCGGTTTTCGGGTGGCATTACAGATGCCGGTTGGTGAATCCAATGAATTCATCGACTGTTCTGATGCCGCAAAGCTCGGCAAATTCAGAGCCATTCTTTATGACGAGGACAGGGCGGAACAACTTGAGAAGTTCCGTCCCTATGCCATGCCTGATGAGGAATGGTTAAAGCAAACGGGAGGTGTCCTATGAAAAATGCACCGCCAAAAGATTTCTCATGCAGAAACGCCGTAAAGGTATTCCTGTCATCCTATGAGGAAACTAAGAGGGAAATAAGGAGACTTGAAGAAAGACTGCAGGAACAAAAAATATTGCTTCGAAAGAAATTAGAAGCCCAACTGAAGAATAGCCAGGAAGAATATTTCCAGGAAGAACAAAGAGCCATTACACGGCACCATGAACGGCTTAGGGAATTAGAACAGCACGAAGAAGGGGAGATTTCAAAAGCGGCTCTGGAAAAGGACAAACTGAATAGGGAAGCCAGGCATATGAGGAATGAGTCTTTTAGCCAAATGAAAAGAGCCCATAAGTTGCTTCAAAGGGTTGGACTTGGTCATCTAATCCCACTGTTCGGTGCACGACATTGAGGGGAAAAAAAATGTTAATGAAGATGTCGGAACTAAACAGGCAAATTCATGGGGAGGTCGATCAGATCCAACTAGAGGTAGGAATAGTATTCAAAATCAGAATACGGAACAGGATCACAAAGAGGATCTTAATTGCATCATCGGTCCTTGCGGGCGTTATCGTCCTGATCGGTCTGTCCGCATTCTAAACCAGAAAAAGCAACGAGAAGGAGGTGTTACCATGAGACAAGCCATCGTATCACCAGAGGCGCTTCGCAAGTTTGCCTCTGATTTGAAACGTTTCAATGAAGAGCTGAAAGAGAAATTTGCACAAACCCATTCAAGGTTCAAACAACTCGGGGAAACCTGGCGGGATCAGGAGCACAAAAAATTCGAAATGGAATTCGACCGTACGGGCCGGACCATAAAACAGTTTCTGGACGCATCTGACAAATACGTCCCCTTCCTGATCAGAAAGGCCGATGCGGCTGAAAAATACCTGGAAGCGAGGTGAAAAATGGAGCAGGCCATTCAAGTAAAGGAGATTGAAGCCCTTGAAAGACTAAAACAGGCTTCCAGCCGTTTCAATGGCGAAACGAAAGAAGCCATGGCCAACACGGAAAGGATTCATTTCAGGATTCAGAATCGTCTGCACCAAGAAGAAACTATTGCACAGAACCACGTGAATTCTCTCTTGCAGGCGGTTCGGAGAACTTTCGGAAATCAATCTCTTATCATATCAAACCCTGGTCTTGAGAGTGCACAAGCACGGTTGGCCGACATAAAGAAGGGCCGCAAAGAGGTGGGCCGGGAGATCCTTAAATATCGATCGGCGGCATGTATGATGAAGAGGATCCTTGATGGAGAGGCAACAAAAGCGATTTCCACACTTCAACGAAAGATCGAGGAGCTGGAAAAATATATTGGCGTTTTCATTTACAGAAGCGACGTGGAAGGGGGTGGACATCATGGAAATGCTGAGGCTGGAATTGGAGAGGCTACTGCGCCAATGGCACAGGCTCAGTATCCAATGGAATGAAACCGAAACATTGTGGGATGACAAAATGAAGCGGCGTTTTGAAACAGAAATATGGGAAGCGTTTGAGCGACAGGTTTCGGAGTTCTTGAAGGCTTTCGAATCGACTACGGAGTCGATTAACCGAGTCTGTAACCGATTGGGTTTGAGGATCTGAAACGACAATTTTTCACTGGAAGTAAATCCCTTTTGAATTCCAAAATGAAAGGAGGTTGGCCATGGAAACCAAGCGTTTTTTCTTGTGGATGTTTTTGATGTTTTTAGCTTTTTCGGGATGTGAAGCCGAGAAAAAGGAAGAGCCTTTAGTTTCGCAAAAAAGCCAGATGATTGAAAGACCTAAACGCGTGATTGTCGTGGCCATCGATTTCTCGGGTTCCTACAAACTTCTCAACCAGGCCAAGGATATGCTCTGCTGGATCATTGAAAAGCTGAGGCCGGGGGACATTCTTTACTGCCGGGCCATTACCGATTCATCATACCTGGATAATTGCAGCATTTTCAGGCTCGAAATCCCGGCCTTGAAGGAATACCACGATGACAACCCATTTGACCGAAAATCAAAAAACCAGCGATCCAGAGAGCTGTTTCAGATCAATATGATGAAGAAGGAGGCGTGCAATAAGTTGTCCGTTTCTCCTTTCACGAAGGTCATGAAAACCGATGTTTATGGATTTCTCGCCGCTGCCAGCGACAAATTTGCCTTGATCCCCTATGGATACCAGCGAATCCTGATCATCGCATCAGATCTGCAGGATAACATCGGCTACGACGTCAAACCCCAATTGGCGAGAGTCAATGTGGCCATCACCGGATTCCAAAATGACAAAGATCCCTCGAAAACCCTGAAATTCAAGAGCCGATGGGTGAAATACCTTTCGGAAGCGGGTGCCGCCAAGATTGTCTTCTTAGCCATAGAGGACGATTTCACCATGAACCACTTTTTGGGAGGGCCACAATGAGTTTTCCGTCTTTTGCGGTATATACAATCGTTGGTGTCGTGGGTAGCACACTGGTTCTGATCATTTGTGGCGCCTTCGAAAGTCGGATCAGGGTTGTAGCAGAGGCCTTTTTCAGTCTTTTGCTGAATCCGTTCATTCTGATCGGCGACTCCCTGGAAAAGTTCTGGGGAGGCGTCGCAAAGTTTTATCGAGGACAGTTCACTGTGGAAGGGAAGCTCGATCTGCAGGACGTCTTTCTTGAGTTTATCGGAGCCAAAATACATTGTTCGTTTTTCCTTGTTTTCATTTTTTCGGAGTTCCATCTTCTGGCTTTGTCACTGGTGGCGGCGGGGATCGATGTAGGACATTACAATCCGCCCATGGGAGCCGGAACTCTGACAGCGTTAGCGATCATTTCAAGCATTCTTTTATGGGGCGCCATCATTTGTGACCTTATCGGTATCACCCGAACGATTCCCTGGAGGGAAACGATTTCATCCCAATACAAGAGATGCCTGCTCTATATGGTTGTTTTCTCTCTTTTATTGTCCCTATTCGTGACCGTAACGATGGGACTTTTTAGAGGAAAAGTAATTGCCGATGAAAGTCTCGATCCGTCCTCTTCTTCTTATTCAGAAAATGGGTCTTTGAATGGTTTCAACAGCGGTTTGAGAGCTGACTTTTTTGGGGTTTCCGACGAAATAGCGGATGCTCCGAAAGAAGGCCTCTATTATTGGATCCCCATCATCGCCAATATCAGTATTCCTATCCTCGTTCTTTTTGGCGGCGTCTTTTCCAGTTGGAGCCTTGTGGCGGTTATTAAATTCCTCATGCTCATTGCGGCTTTCCTGATCATCTCACCCCTTGGTCTCCTCCTTCTCTCATCAAGAATTTGGGCTGAAGTCGTTCAGAGATTTTACCAATTTTCGAGCGTGGCGATTCAGCTGTTCGGTGCAATGGGACGTCGGATTTTAACACTGCTCGGTTGGGAGCAACTGGATGTGCATGACGCTGATGATCCCGAGTCCCCAGACGAAGATCACCACACAGAGCATGCTGAAAATCCACAAGAAAATCAGGAAGAAAAGCAGAGTGAATCAATAATTGAGCCATCTAGTGAAGGATGGAACCCTTTTGCAAAATAGGAGGTGCACATGTCCGAACTGAGCATTTTTTCAATCGTTGTTGCCATGGGCGATATCAGGCGGGAAGTATCAAGGCTATTGGAAGATCTAGGGATATCGCTGAGCGGGTCATATTCAACAACCATGGAACGGGAGTCAGCCGCTCAAAATGCCTATTTGAAAAACCGTATCAGGCTTGAAGCAGAGTATCTTCCTAAAAAGCTGGAACCCAAAGAACAGGTTCTTTTAAAAGAAACAAAGAACAAAGGTTTGATGAGAGGGATCCATGTCCTGGCGATCGATGATGCTATCACCCGGATCCAACCTTTAGCCACTGTCGCCAGGAAAAAACATGGGGAGAAACTGAAAAAAGCCTCCGCCCTTGTGCAAACCATCAAAACCCATTTTGAGGAAGCGGTGGCTGATGCCCAGGCCGTTGATCTTCTGGCCCTGAAATGTGAACCGCTGCTGCGGGAGACGGCAAAAGACGCCCATTATTTTCTTTCCAAAACAGAGGACCTGGTGGCTGTGGAAACCCTCTCCGGAGAATTGAGCGGTCTGGGTTATGACGTACATAGAAACGGCAGGGATATTGTCGGGGCAAAAGGGAAAGTCTGTCTCCGCGCCAGGGCCGAAGGAGGACGGTTGCGTCTGGACAGCACTGCTTATCCCGGGCTTTCCTGTCAGAAAGAGATGGCAAGGCTCGAAAGGGCCTTGCGGCGAAAAGGTCTTGTTCTTGGAAGGATCTGTGAAGACCCTTTCAGGAAATACAAGAAAAACCATCAGCTGAAGGATCTATTTCCTTCATTTGAAAAAGAAGTACTGAAAGGCCAGATTGCGGCCAGTAGTATCTCTGCCAAACAGACTTCCGCCAGGAACCTCGGTATCAAACCGGAATACCATAGACATTTACTGTTGAATCGTATGCATCAGATCAACATGAACCGTATCAAAAGGGGGTCGCCATGAAACCCGCATTCTTGGATGAATTGGAAAAAGCCTTTTCATGCCGGCAACACACAATTCTCCATTTCAACACGGCAGACCGATACTATTGGGAGGAAAAAAGAATCGGCCCCGTATACCTCTCATTCTTCCTCGCAGGAATATATGCCCAACAGGAATATCGAATCGCGCAGTATTCAGCCGCAACGGGTTTGAATGAACTGAATCCTCGGCAAGCAGACGACAAAAATAACCGAAAACTGCGGAGTTTGTCGCCTCAACAGGAACCATCAGTTGTTCTAAATGAGATCATTTCAATGCTCAGGGACAAAAGCGATAGATGGCTGGTTCTGATTCATTACGGAGAGCATCTGGTTCCCGCGAACTCCTTGGGTATCTCCGCATCTGCGGTTCCGGATCAGATACGTGCAACAGAACTGCTCCACATGTTGTCCATGGACGACGGTATTGCCGCAGGCGCATCAAGGGCCGTGATCATCACTTACGGTGAAATGCCCGCCGATCTGATCACGCGGTCTTATGGATACCGGGTGATCCAGGTCAACCTTCCCGGCACTGAAGAACGTCTATCCTTTATCAATTTTTTAAAAGAGCGCAAAATCCTTGGAGATCTGGAAACGGGATTGGATACTGATGAATTGGCCGGCATCACTGCCGGGATGCCGTTGGTGGAAATCGAAAAGCTTTTTCGAACTTCACACCACTACAGTACAAAAGTAACCAGGGAACAGGTAAAGGTTGCAAAGGCCCGTTCCATCCGGCAGTTAACAGGTGACCTTCTCGAAGTGTCTGAGCCGGAGGATACCATGGAACAGGTCGCCGGATTCAGGCAGGTTAAAGAGTTTTTAATAAAACTGAGGGATCAGCTGAGGAGTGGACAAAAAGGCGTTCCGCAATCGATTCTGTTTAATGGGGTCCCCGGTTGTGGAAAATCCCATGTTGTTGCGTCCATGGCCAATTTCCTGGACTGGGTCCTGATTCAATTCCGCAATGTCAGAGGGCCATATGTGGGTCAAAGTGAGCAGCAATTGGAACATGTAATCAGGGTGGCCGAGCAGTTTGAGCGGTGCATCATTTTCTTTGATGAAATAGACCAACTCATCGGCCAGAGGGGAACCGGTGCTTCGGGCGACTCTGGGACTTCCGAAAGGATGCTGGCCAGAATCATGTCATGGATGGCGTTGCCGGAGCACCGTGGTCGGATTCTCTTTGTGGGCGCGTCCAATCGGCCCGATCTGCTGGATCCGGCCATTGTCGACCGTTTTAAGGTCTCCATACCGGTACTTCATCCAAGCCAAAGCGAAATAGCCGAACTCTTTGCCATTCTTCTGAAAAAATTCGATCGCAGGCTTTTCAAGAATGTTTCCGTCAAGAAATCCGCTGCAACACTTGCACCGCTTCGGCCTACCGGTCGGAGTCTTCAGGAAATCCTGGTGCATGCCGGACTCCGGGCCGACCACAACAGAAAGACGCCGGGAAATCCCATTGGAATGAAACATCTCATGGCGGCGGCCGAAGACTACCTTCCTTCTGAAACCCCTTTGGAGATGTCGTTTATTACCCTCACATCCCTTTCCATGTGCAGTGCCAATTCTCTGCTCCCCTGGATGTCCATGGAGGGTCTGAGAGACGATGCGGAAATACCCGAGAACCTGATTGCCGATGATATTGTCGATCCCAAAACAGGTCGCCTCAACCGTGAAGCGCTTCATGTAAAACTGGAAGAGCTTCAGCGTGCCCGGCAATATGCCAAGGCCATGCGGTGATAAACATGGAAGAACAGTTGTCTCTTGAATCCGGAATTATCACGCCTGCACATGAAAAAGCCGTCCTGGAAGTCCTGAGACGGGGATTCCGTGATTCCACCTCGGTCTCTTCCCTGTCCGGCGTTGGACCGATTGCTGAATTCGAAAGCGCATTTGCCGATGCGTGCGGTGCTCGCTTTGCTCTGGCGCTTTCAAGCTGCACGGCGGCGCTTCACACGGCATTGTTGGCGGCAGGTGTGGGTCCGGGCGATGAGGTCATTGTCAGTCCCTACTCATGGGGACAGAGCGTTTCGCCAGTTCTTTTTACCGGTGCAACCGCCGTCTTCGCGGATATTGACGACACATTGACCCTTGATCCGCTTTCCGTCAAGTCCAGAATTTCGAACAGGACAAAGGCTATCCTTCCGGTTCATCTGTTCGGAAATCCCGCGGATATGGACAGTTTGTGTGATCTGGCAAAAGATCGGGAAATCCATATCATTTCAGATGCAGCCCAGGCCCTGGGGGCCTTTTCAAAGGGGAGAAAAATCGGCGGTCTGGGTCATATGACCTGTTTCAGCCTGGGACGGGGCAAGGCGGTTTTTGGCGGTGAGGGTGGGGTTCTGGCGACCGATGACCGGGCTCATTATGAAAAAGCGGTTGCCATTTCACAGCACCCCCTCAGAGTATTCCGGGACGTCATCGGCAAGCCCGATATAGCAGGGTCCGAACTGAACCGGAATTATCGCATCCATCCTCTGGCAGCCTCTCTGGCATTGGCGGACCTCGAATTGTCCCCCAAAAGGATTGCTCACCGGAAACGGATTCTGGGCGCGGTACATGAAACAGCGAAAACCATTCCGGATATTGAAGCCGTTTGTTGCAGGCGAGAAGACATTTCTGCTGCCTATGGTGTGCCCTTGACTTACGAATTTCGGGAATGCAACGGAAGGTCCAGGGAGTCCTTTATTGAATCGATGCATCCCTCAGGAGTTTCAATCAATTCCGGTCCCGTCAGGATGCCGATTCATCTGAGGCCTGCATTCCAGAAACATGGCGACAAAGTCTGGCCGCAAGCCTATTCGCATCCATCCCATGAAAAAGGAAGCTGTCCCGTTGCTGAGCAGCGTTGCAGAAACGAAGAACTTCTGCTTTTTTCCGCCAACACCTTGGATAGAATGGAACTTCCGGATGCATTGAAGCTGATCAACATATTCAAAGACAACTGTCATTCACTTACAAAATCAGTAGGCTGCACATTGACCTTTTCTTCTTCCTGATAGATCCGCATTCAGTTTTTTTCCTACGAAATTGAATCATTCCCCTCAAACGGGGGCTCCCAGCCTTTTGAAATCCGCCACGTTGAGGCATTTTTCTGAAACATGCTGTTTCTTCCTGCCGCTTTCCAATGTGAGATACCCTATTTCTAAGGAAGTCAAAGAATGTCCATTGAGCAGGCCCTGATAACCCTGGCACAACCCCATATGATTGGGGCAAAGCTGCATGCCATTATGCGCGAAGAGATTCGGAAAGGTTGCAGTCCTGACTTATCAAGAAGTCCGGTTGCCCTTGAACCCTGCTTTATGCCTTTGTGGAAGATCGAAAACAGGCTGGATGTGGATGATGGTGCCGCACGGACAATCAATCAACCCGCACCCCCGGAGGAACTGCTGCGCTATCAGGTTTGGATTTCCCCCGAATATGCCTTCGATTGGATCCATTCGGAGCGTTTTCTTAAACAGCTCCAACTCCTCCATTATCGGTTTGGTTTCGAGGTGATCGGCAATCGTGATGGCGTATCAATCGGTTTTCTTCTTAACCGAAAGGATTTACCCATCATTATGTCTGCTTTCCGTGGTGAATTCGAGCTGTGCGAATTGACTTTGATGGAACAATCCCTGATGGACGGCATAAAAAATGCGGGCTGGCGAGACATACTTATGAGAGACTATTTTCCGCCGCCGCCCTATTCACATCTCTTAACCAGGCCCCAGGAACTTCACCTTTCTCCTCTCATCCCTCTCATGGCTTCACTATCCGGCATCGAGGCGCCCGGCATAGGAGTATATCAGGCGCTTATGCAACCTGTATCGCCCTCCCATAACTGGGGCCGGAACGTGGAAATTTTACTCGATATGGAATATATGGCAAAACTTCAAAACAGTACCGGTATTTCACAACGATATACCCAGCAATCGCCATCAGGAGATCTCCGGCAATCCGCTTATGAATTGGAAAGCAAGTCCCATAACGATAAGCCCTTTTATTCCGCCGCGTTACGCCTGGCAGTGGTAGGGTCTGAAAATAAAGGAAAGGAACTTCTGAGTGCCATTTCCACTTTTATGGGCCTTTTCCAACACGGCGGAAGGCCTTTGGGGTATTTGACCGAAAGGGAATATCGTGGAGTAGTTCCGGCAAATCAGATCAGGGATATGTTTTTACAGGGATTGACCTACCATCCCGGCTTCTTGGTCAACTCCCAGGAACTCACCGGACCGGTCCACATTCCGACGTTTTCCGAAAACGATCTCTGCACCACACCCACATGCGTTCTCGAAACGCTCCCGGTCCGCAATCCCGATCTGCTTTCAGGCACCTGGATCGGCACCTGCGATTATGCGGGTTCTTCCCAAAACGCCTGTATCCCTGAGAAGTCCAGAAGACGTCATCTTCATTTAATCGGCGCTTCCGGGTATGGTAAAACCACAACCATTGAAAACATGATACTTGAGGACATCAATGGAGGTCACGGTGTAGCCGTCATTGATCCACACGGCGATATGGTAGAACGGCTTTTGTGCCTGATACCCGAACGACAGGTTGGAAGAACCATGTATTTCAACCCTGCCGATCCGGATTGGGTACCACTCTGGAATCCGTTGACACCAATTCGGGGCATGGAGATCGGCCGACTTGCAAATGACCTGGTCATGGCGATCAGAAGTTTTGTTGAGAGCGGAGGATGGGGTGACCGCTTAGAGAATATCCTTCGGAACCTGGTCTTCGGCTTGGGCCATTTGCCCGGTGCCACCTTTTTGGATATCTCAAACCTTCTCCACAACAAATCCAAAACGAATGATGTGTTGGTACGGGAAATATTAAAGGTTATTGACAATCAGACCGCAAGGCAGTTCTGGGAACACGATTACAAAGGGTATAGTAAAAGCGAACTGAGTCCTCCCATCAATAAATTGTCCAAACTCCTCATTTCAGGCCCGGTATCCCTGATGCTCTCCCAGCCGGAGAACCGTTTCAATTTCCGAAGAATCATGGACCAGGGGGAAATTCTATTGATAAATCTCTCGAATATGGGAGTGACCGTTCGAAAAGTTTTGGGGTGCTTCATTCTTTCAACACTCCACCTAAATGCCTTGAGCCGGAGTGATACACCGATTGGCGAAAGAAAGCAGTTCCATGTTTTCTGCGATGAAGCACACAATTTTATGACCGATTCCCTGGAAAACCTTATCGCTGAAACTCGCAAATACCGGGTAGGCCTGTCATTGGCGCACCAGTATTTGAGCCAATTCAATGCCAAAAAACGGGATGCCCTTTCGAGCGTGGGCACTTCGATCATTTTCAAGGTGGACAAGCGGGATGCCGACTATTTGGCAAAAGATCTGCAATTGAAAGTAAAACCCGAGGACCTTGTGTCTCTTGATGTGGGAGAAGCTTTCGCCAGAATCGGCAGGGACATCATCAAAATGAAAACCCGGCCACCGCTTGATCTGCCTCTGAAACATTTGAGGGAACAAATCATCCACAATTCCAGGAGGAAATTCTGTAAACCCTCAGCGGAAGTGAAAAAATGGATACGGCATGCCGGCGACCGGTGGGTCGTACCACACGCAACCCTGAGTCCTTCCTTCATAGATCCCGAAAACGAAGAGCGTTTCGACTATGAGGAATTCTAAAAAAAGAGAGAAAGCAGAGGCAATTTTAAAGGAGGTCTTTGAGCTGACCAGTGAGGAATACCTGAAAAGTTTCATCGATGAGCCTATGGAACGAATTCTCGCCGATTTTCAATATGATAAAAATACCGGATTCAGCAATGAAATTTTTCTTGATGTTATCGGAGCCTTTGTTCTGAAGCTCCATATAAAAGGCCCAAGCGTCCATATTGATCTGCCCCATTCCAAAGCTCGCGCGGAAGCCGTCAGCATTATCGAAAAAGCCTATGGAAATGAAGAATGTCCGGCCTATGATGCTGCATTGGCACATGGGATACATGACATTTCAAATGTCCTTTCCCGAATGGCTGAGTTTATCATCAACAGACTCAGAAACAACCATCAGGCGTGGGTATTCCGAAGTCGCATAGATTTCCTTGACTGGTCCTCAAGATGCCTGATTGCAGAGATTTTATTGAATCAATGGGCGAGCCTCCTGCCATCCTCAATCCGTTCATGCAAGCCTGCCTATTTGGCCGATGCCATACCCCATTTAATCAAACTGATAAAGGCTGTCGATCACACCGTTAACAGGATAAGACGCTCACATGTCGATTATTTTATGATCGACTGAAAAGACAGACCTTGCCCTGCCGCTTTTCAGGTTAGGAAAACGATATAAGTGTTTCCGATTGAAAAGCTTTTTCATAGAGAGTGGTTTCAGGAAATGGGTCGTATCATCAGAAGAAGCACAGACCAGAAGATCACAATTTTTCGATCATTGTTTTTCGGGCGTAAAGACGTCTACGGAACATACGATCGAAAAACCGGCCGGGCCAGCCAGGTAAAGGCACCGCTGACAAATCATGTGATTCTGGCCCATCTGACCGGAAAACAGCCTTTTGGGGTGTATCTTCTGGTAAAAGACCGAATATGCGCCGTTGCCGTCGATTTTGATACACAAGACAGAATCGGACCATCGGAATTTGTGAACAGGGCAAACCATTTTGGAATTTCAGCCTACATTGAACGAAGCAAGTCCAAGGGATTTCATGTATGGCTATTCTTTGATCGGCGGATGGTCCCGGCATTCAAAGCGAGACGCGTGGTTCAATTCATTCTGGAAGAAATTGAACAGCCGCAAACGGAGATCTTTCCCAAGCAGAACCAACTCAGCATTGACAAACAATTTGGCAATTTCATTAACGCCCCATTATTTGGCCCGCTCGTACCGAAAGGAAGAACCGCATTCGTAGATCCCCGGACTTTCCATCCCTATCTGAATCAGTGGGACTTCCTTGAATCTGTAGAAAAAATTGGGGAACAGGTCCTGGACGATGTGATTGAAACAAACGACTTAAGGGTAGAAGAATTTCAACAGCCGATTACCCATTCCCTGAAAACGCGCAGCAGTGGCACTTTCGGCCTGCCGCCCTGCGCCATCAGGATATTTCGGGAAGGCGTTACGCAATTTCAGCGGGTCGTATGTTTCCGGCTGGCGGTCCATCTCAAAAGGCTTGGGCTGCCATATGACGTAGCGGTTGTCTCCCTCAAGACCTGGGCGCTTAAAAACCGGCCCATCAACGGGAAAGGGGTCATTCGGGAATCGGAGATCCTCGCCCAAACAGCATATGCCTATGATCATACCTATTCCGGGTACGGCTGTAACAGCGCAGCCATCAATATCTATTGCACGACATCCTGTCCGGTAAAAAACCAGAATAGGCATAATACCGCACAGTCTTCGGAAAAAAATCACCTCAATGAAAGAGAAATGTGAAGCCTGTATTTTTGCGAGGGGTCAAAATGGAAGAGTATCTCACCACCATAGAACTCAGTGAACGGATTAAAATGGCGCCCGGCACCATCCGCAATCTTGTTTGGAAAAAGGAACTCAAACAGAATATCCACTATCTTAAGCCAACATCCAGAAAACTGCTGTTCATTTGGACCGAAGTTCAAAAATGGCTCTACCGTGACACCACCAACTCCTCCCAACCGGACAACTACCCAAAAGGACTGATAAACATATAATCCCAGTTTTTGTTTGACCGCCTCTTCCGGTTCATGGTAGCCATTTCTGTGGTGATATCCAGACGGAAGGGAGGTGATTGGAAAAGCGGAAAGGGAAGTTTTTATGAGACAGTCTAAAGTTGTTCAAATATCCCGTTACCGCAAGGATGAAGAAAAAAAGAGAGAACGCGGCCCGCTGAATGCGGGAAAAAGGGGGAGGGTTTACAGCCGTAGAGGAAAACTGTGGGTGGACTTCCGGTATCTGAATGAACGTGTTCGCGAACCTTCAGGCCTGAAAGATACCGCGAAAAATCGGAAAATCGTTCGTAAGCAGCTGGATCTCGTTGTGGCCGAAATTGAAAACGGCATGTTTGACTTTGCGGAGAGATTTCCTCACAGCAAGAAGAAAGAACACTTTGCCACGCTGGAGGGAAAAAACGTTGTTAGAAGTCCTGAAGAGGTCCAGTTTGGGGAATACTTGGAAAAGTGGTGGAATGAAATGGAACCAGGAATGAGTTTCAGCCAAATCAAAGACTACACCACCGTCTTAAAGCAACACCATCTCCCCTATTTTAGAAAGGCATCTTTTGGGGAAATCTGCTCAAAGGTTGGGATGAAAAAATACGTGGCGCACCTCAAGAGCAAGAAGAACCGATACGGACAGCCCATTTCCGCAAAGACGATTCAGAACGTCATGATCCCTTTGCGAATCATTGTAAGGGATGCGATCGATGAGTACGGCTGGACCGATCTTCCAGATCCTTTTTCAAGGCTCAAACTCCCAAAAGTGAGAAAGATGAGGATTCTACCCTTTAGTTTCGAAGAGTGGGAAACGGTCATGAGGCACATGCTTCCCTGGTATAAACCGTACTTTTGTTTTGCTGTTCAAACAGGTCTCAGGCCCTCGGAACAGGTCGCGCTCAAATGGAAAGCCATAGATAAGGAGTATGTCCATATTGAATTGAGCCGGGTGCGCAACAGGGAAAAAACTGATCTCAAGACCGAAGAAAGCAGACGGAGTATCCGAATCCGGCCGGGCATGAAAGAGTGCCTGAAGGAGCAAAGGGGGCTTAGCCAGCATTTCGATAGTCCTTATGTGTTCATAAACACGGAAGGGAGACCGATACTTCAAGATAAGCTCAGGGAGGTGTGGACAAGGGTCTTAAAGAAAACGGACATTCGGTACCGCCGCATGTATGAAACCCGGCATACGTTCGCATCCTGGGCATTGGCGGCAGGGGAGACACCGGAGTGGGTGGCCCGCACCCTGGGACACGTGGACACCTCCATGGTCTACAGAACCTACGGCCGCTACATCCCCAACCTTACACGGCAGGACGGTTCCGCGTTTGAAAAGCAGTATTTGGAGGCTGCAAATGAAAAAAGGCAACCGGTCTAAACACAAAATAGGCACAATTTTGGGCACAATGGCCTATTTCGAGGTTGCCCTAAGTGGTTAAATTATTGATTTTATTATTTTTTTAGATGGTGGAGGCGGCGGGAGTCGAACCCGCGTCCGAAAATATTCCACTTAGACATCTACATACGTAGTTCAGTTAAGAGTATTCGCCTTTGGGGTTGCAACTGAACAAGCTCGCTCAAAGGCTAACCCGTGTTGGTATTCGCCTCAACATTCCACAGGTCAAATGAATCGGCTAGCCCGCTAGTCGACGCCTTTTTCCGGCCACGCAGGCAAAGGCCGGGAAGACGCTAGCCATTTATGCGGCTAGAGCATACGCATAGTCGTCTGCGTTTGTGTTTCGCCCAACCGTTTTACGAGCAGTCGGAACCTCGGTATGCAATCCAAGCTTCAACTATCCCCGTCGAAACCGTTTCGCCCCCTCTCTTTGAATTTTGCTGATGGGTCGGAAAGTCCTGTTTTTTTAACAACGGTTTAATGTTAACCACTGCCCGAAAAAAAGTCAATATTCCCCTCTTTTTCGCGCCTGATCCATTTCCCGTTTCAACTCTCTTTCTTTCAAAGCGCTTCTTTTGTCGTGTTTCTTCTTCCCTTTTGCCAAGGCGATCTCAACTTTGGCTTTGCCGCGGGTGAAATAGACCTTTGTAGGAATCAATGAATAGCCTCTCTGTTCCGTCTTACCGATGAGCCGTTTGATCTCCCGTTTGTTCAAAAGAAGTTTTCGTTTCCGCATGGGATCCAGTTCCACATGGTGGGCAAAGGGGTAAGGGGTAATGTGCATGTTATGGAGAAAGACCTCTCCCTTTTTCACCCTTGCATAGCTGTCCACCAGACTGGCCCGTCCTTCTCGAAGGGATTTAACTTCAGCGCCCAGAAGCACCAGCCCCGCTTCCATGAACTCATCCAGGAAGTATTCATGGCGCGCCTTTTTGTTCTGACAAACGATTTTCATATTTAATTCGGTTCCCTTTACAGGTACCCCTTTTCTCTCAACTCCGGAAACATCCCGCCGGTACGCTCCAACAGGTATTGCTGAACCGCTTCGGCGGTGTGCAGTTCCATGATTTTCCTTAAATCGTCCCGTGCCTGGGTGATGGGCATGGCCCGTACCATTTTCTTGATCAGGGGAATGGATCTGGCGTTCATGCTGAAAGCTTCAAGCCCCAAACCCAACAGGATCGGAACACACAAAGGATCACCCGCCATCTCACCACAGAGGTTTACGCAAATGCCCTCTTGCCTGCCGGCATTAACAACCTTTTCGATCATACGGATGAGCGCGGGATCAAAAGGCTGATACATGTGTGCCACATATTCGTTGACCCTGTCAATGGCCAGAGAGTATTGCGTCAGATCATTGGTGCCGATGCTGAAAAAATCCACGTGTTTAGCAAGGACTTCCGCCATAACCACCGCTGAGGGTACTTCCACCATAATCCCCACTTTTATTTTGTCATTGTAGGGAATCTTCTCTTGATCCAATTCCTCTTTGACATCACCCAGGATTTTTTTTGCGTCCAGCAGTTCCTGAAGTCCCGATATCATAGGGAAGATCAGGCGGACATGGCCATGCACACTGGCCCTAAGAATGGCACGGAGCTGCGTTTTGAAAATTTCAGGCTGTTTCAAACAGAAGCGAATGGCTCGAAGTCCCAGTGCCGGATTCATCTCTTTAGAGATGTCGAGCTTTGAAACGAATTTGTCGCCACCGATATCGAGGGTTCGGATGTTCACCGGTTCAGGTGACATGAGTTCAGCCACGTCACGGTAATCCTCGAAAAGCTCTTCCTCCTTCGGAAAACCCTTGCTTCTCAAATAAAGGAACTCCGTTCGATATAACCCGATACCCTCTCCCCCGTAATCGCGCACGGCAGTCACTTCTTCCAGGAATTCGATATTTGCCGTGATGGAAATCCGTTGGCCGTCGGGCGTCACCGCCGGCAGATGGCTCTGCCTGGCAATGCTGGAACGATAATCCTCCAGCTGAAGCTTTTTCTCCTGATAGTAGATAATGGCGCTATCGTCGGGGTTGACAACCACCACACCCGTGCTGCCGTCCACGATCAGGAGATCGCCGTCAGCCACCGCGTCGGTGGCGCTCTCGAGGCCCACAACCGCCGGTATTTCAAGGGCCTGGGCCATAATGGCCGTATGTGAGGTCCGCCCCCCCACATCGGTAATGAAACCCATGACCCTTCCGATATTCAGTTCCGTGGTATCTGCCGGAGAGAGGTCGTGAGCCACGATGATGACCCGTTTGTCGATTTCCGAAAGGCTTTGATGGGGTTTCCCGCTGAGTTTCCTCAGAATCCTTTCAGTGACGTTTTCAACATCACTGATCCGGTTGCTGATATATTCATCATCGATCTGATCAAAAACCTTCCGGATCTTTTCAAGGGATTTCTTGAGAGCCCATTCAGCGTTGATTTTTTCGTCGCGGATTGTGCGAATGGTTGAATCCTTGAGCATACTGTCCTTAAGGATCATCAAATGGCTGTCGAGAATAAAGGAGAGATCGTTCAATTTCTCAGCCATTCCGTTCTTAATGGACAGCATCTCCTCTTCAACAACCCGAAGCGCCTCCTCAAAACGCTCCACCTCATCGTTGAGGTTTTCCGTGTTGACCAGATACTGATAGACAATCTTGACTTTACTTCGGTCTACAAGATGGGCCTTGCCGATGACAATTCCCGGATAAACGGCGATACCTTTCAAAGATTTTTCACCGGCAACCGCTTCTTTATTCATTGGTTTTCCCCGAATTTCCCCTGAAACAGCGCATCTATTTCCCTCATGAGCTCATTGGCGTCTTCCCCGATAATTCGCGCTTCCACCTCAGTGTCCCTGGGACAGGCCAATGTGAGGATCGAAAGGATATTGGACCCGTCCACCCGACGCCCGTCTTTCTCAAAAAACAGTTGTGACTGGTAGCGTTCGGCCAGTTCAACGATCTTCGCCGCCGCGCGTGCGTGAAGCCCAAGGCTGTTAAGGATTTTGAGCCGTCTGACCATCTCCATTGATCAAGAATCCTTTGGGGTCTCTTTTAGGGCAATACACGCCTTATATACCTTTCGATAGGTCAGGCGCTCTTTTTCGGCAATGCCGGTCGCAATATCCCTGACACTCGTGCCATTCTCTTTGAGACGGTGCTCGATCTCATCCAAAATGTGCTGGCTCAATCCTTCCGAATCGTTTTCAACACCTTTCCCGGAAACCACCAGGGTGAATTCCCCCCTGGTATTCTCGGGAGTTAGCCGCTCCAGCAGATCACCGGGTGTTCCGCGCAGAATCTGTTCAAACATCTTGGTCATTTCACGGTGAAGCATCATTTGCCTGGAGGCAAAAACAACAGCCATATCCCTTAACGTCCCTTTGATTCGGTGAGGGGATTCATAGAAGATCATGGTCCGCTTTTCAGAAGCAAGACCCTTCAATTGATTTTTCCTTTTCCCAGGGTGGTTCGACAAGAATCCCAGGAAGAGAAATGCACTCAATGAAAACCCACAGACCGAAAGAGCCGTTACCGCGGCACACGGCCCCGGAATCGGGACCGTGGGGATTTGTTCCAAAACGGCGGCGCTGACAAGCCCAATTCCCGGATCCGAAATACCGGGTGTTCCCGCATCAGAGACAAGGGCCAGGTTCATTCCCGCGTTAAGCTGGGAAACATGCCTTTCAGTTCGGCTTTTCCGGGAATGTTGATTATATGTGGCGATCTTTGTCTTGATGCCGTGGTGATCGCATAGACGTTTCGTGCGGTTTTGATTTTCGGCCAGTATCAGATCAACGTCCTTCAAAACCCTTAAAGCCCTAAGCGTAATATCCTCCAGATTGCCGATGGGCGTTGCCACCACATACAAAAGGCCCTTTCCCTTGGCCGATGATCCGGGCGCTTTATCCATAAGCCAATTCAAACGCGTTTTTGACCACTTCAATGCGAGGGGCACCGTCCCCCACCGTCACTGCCACCACATCAAATCGGGCACTTACATCAGTGCAGTTGTTGGTTTTCATGTAAGTGAGCGCCACTTTTGACAGCTGTTTTTGTTTCCTCGGGGTAACAGCCTCCTTTGCATATCCCAGGGACCGCCCTTTTCTCGTCTTTATCTCAATGAACACCAAAACATCCCCATCATTGGCCACCAAATCCACTTCACCCAAAGGGCAACGATAGTTCTTCCGAATGTTTCGGTAGCCCAGACGCCTGATTTCTTCAAGCGCCAAGGCTTCGCCCTGCTTCCCCAGTTCGAGCCTTTCCCGGGTCACCCGATGCGACTCCTTTGAATGTGCGGCGATGGACCGGACAGGGTCCGTGAGCTTTTAACGCCGCCAGATGTTTCCGTGTTCCGTAACCCTTGTTCTTTAGAAAATCGTATTCGGGGTACATCTCGTGGTAAGCAGCCATGATCCGGTCCCGATACACCTTGGCGAGTACCGACGCCGCCGAAATGCTTCTTGAGACCTGGTCCCCTTTCTTCAGACATTTCTGCCGGGTGGGTGTGGGGACTTTGTGAATACCGTCTACAAGGATCATTTCCGGTTGCGGATCCAGCATCCGGATGGCACGCAGCATGGCTTTCAGGGAAGCGTTCAGAATATTGAATGTCTCAATATGGGAGACGGACGCTACACCGATACCAAACGTCAAAGCGCCGGCCCTGATTGCTCGGAACGCTTCCAACCTGGCACCGGCAGTCATCTTTTTTGAATCCGTAATTCCGGAAAATGGAGTCCCCTCGGGAATCATCACCGCCGCGGCCACCACGGGTCCGGCCAGAGGCCCCCTCCCCGCCTCGTCAACGCCGGCAATCAGTCGGTAACCCGCTTTCCGTGCCAGGTTTTCGTGGTAAAATGGGTCCGGTGGCCTTTGGCATAATTCATTGGGAAACAGGTTCAGGTTATAAGGCCGACGCACTTGCCGAAGTCTCGCAGACAGGCATCATTATTGGAGTCCCCTGGTCCGCAAAAAGGATATTAGTATCTCTTTTCCTTGATTCTGGCAGCCTTGCCCCGCCGACTTCTGAGATAATAGAGCCGTGACCTTCTGACCTTTCCCCTCGTCACCACTTCAACCTTATCGATGTTAGGAGAGTGAAAGGGAAAAATACGTTCCACACCGATACCATAGGAAACCTTCCTCACCGTAAATGTGGCGCCGGTTCTGCCATTTCGTTTTCTGATGACAACGCCTTGAAACACCTGGACGCGCTCTTTCTCGCCCTCCTTGATCCTGGCATGGACCTTAACGGTGTCTCCGGGCTTGAATTCGGGGATGTCGCCGCGCATCTGCTCCATCTCGAGCATTTCTACAACATTCATTTTTTTCTCCTGCCTCTTTCGTTATTCCCGGGCCAATCTCAAAACGGCCCCTTCAAAAAATACGGTTTTTCATCAACTGCTGGACCCCCCGACCAGGCGATCCATGATAATGGCCGCCGCCGTTCTTACGGAAAGGTGATTGTAACGGGATCTTCCAAAAATGGGCTCCAGCACGCTGTCTGCTTTTCCGAGGAGTTCAGTGTGGAGCCCCCATGCGGTTCCAAACAGCAGCAAAATCAGTTCATTTGATAGAATCAGGTGACGCAACGGTCCGTAACCGATGGGGCGGTCTTCCTGCAAAACCGCATCCGTGGCGACGATCCTGGGTTCCTCCCCTTCCTTCTTCAATACATTCTCGAGGGCCGCCTCCAGCGACGGCGTTACACTGACCAGGTCCATGGCCTCTTTACGGTGCCGGTTGTACGTTGCGCCATACCCACGGGTCCAGTGGCGCAGAATTCGATACACCAGGGCCTGCTGATCCTCAAGGGGCGTAATCACAAAAAACCCGCTAACATCATAGGTTTTTCCGAGCCGGGCGAAATCATGAATGTCCAGAGGCGTTATGGCCGAAGCGATTGTCTCCCCATGTTTGTTGTAAACGGGAAAATGGACAAGCCCCACATAGAGACGCATACAAACCTTCAGGACAGCTTTTTCAATATTTCATGATCTTCGGCAGACAGTCGGGCGCTTTCGAGCAAATCCGCCCTTCTTTCCAGAGTCCTTTTAAGGGATTGCTCTTTGCGCCACAGTCGAATTTTCTCATGGTCCCCGGACAGAAGCACCGGCGGCACCGACTGTTCCTGAAATACCCTCGGCCGCGTGTAATGGGGATATTCCAAGAGACCGTTTTCAAAAGTGTCTTCCCTGTTAGATCCCTCTCCACCCAAAACACCCGGAATCAGCCTTGTGACCGCTTCAACAACCACCATGGCGGCCAGTTCGCCACCGTTTAACACGTAATCCCCGATGGAAACCTCCATATCGATGCACGTGGACCGCACCCGCTCATCCACACCTTCATATCGCCCGCAGACCATAATCAACTGACGCCAATCGGCCATTTCCCATGCCAATTTCTGGGTAAAGGGCACCCCCTGCGGAGACAGGAGAATCACGGGTCCGCGACCTTTAAATCGTTGTACTGATTGCAGGGCCCGAAAGATCGGTCCCGCTTTCATTACCATGCCTTCGCCGCCACCGTACGGCCGGTCATCCACCGTCCGGTGAGGACCTTTGGCAAAATCCCTTATATTCAGCAGTGCCACTTCCACAAGGCCTCTTTGGATGGCGCGGCCTAAAATCCCTTCCTCAAGGTAGGAAGTGAACATGTCCGGAAACAGCGTAAGAACGTCAAACCTCATTCAAATCCAATAACCCTTCCACGGGGGAGACATTCATTCTTCCCTTTTTAAGATCAATGCGGTTTATCACCTCGCCGGAAGCCGGAAGCAGTATCTCCCGGTCACCGTCTTTGACCAAGTAGATCTCATTGCTTCCCGCGGGAATAATCCGTGTCAGCACGCCCAGAAACTCGACATCGTTTACAAAAACCTCAAGCCCCAGCAACTCAAACCAAAAGTACTCCCCTTCTTCTCGAACAAGGGCGTCTTTGCTGATATAGATGTCTGCCCCTCTGAAAGCTTCCGCTTGGTCGGCATCTCTCAGCCCTGCTACTTTTACCAGAAAGACGTTTTTGTGCGGCACGGCGGAAACCACCTTTGAATGATGGGTTTCACCAGTAATCAGTTTAAAAAAAACCGTCTCTGCGTTCAATAGCGAGGCTGCCGAGTCTGAATATGACCTTATCCTGAGAAGGCCCGCCAGCCCGTGGGGACGGAGGACCTTCCCAAAAAGGAACACATTGTCAGGCAAGCCTGAATTCAAAGCTATTCAATAATCTCCAACACGGATCGTTTGTTAATCTTCGTGGAGGCTGCGCTGAGAATCGTTCTCATGGCCCGTGCGGTTCGGCCCTGTTTACCGATGACCTTGCCCAAGTCTTCTTTAGCGACTTTGAGTTCAAGAACCGATGTCTGTTCACCTTCGATTTCTGTGACGACCACATCTTCCGGCTTATCAACCAGTGCTTTCGCAATGTACGAAACTAGCTCTTTCATCTCGGTTCACCTCCCGTTGGAATACACAGAAATGTCGCGTTCAGGTTGCTGCTGAATGGGATTTTGCGGCGTTTTCCCGTTTTACCAGGGCGCGTACGGCGTCCGAGAGTTTGGCGCCTTTTTCAATCCAGTACGCCATCTTATCTTCGTGGATTTTCACCACCGCAGGGTCCTTCATTGGATCGTAATATCCCAGTATTTCCAAAAATCTGCCATCTCTGGGCGCCTCTTTGTCAGCTGCCACCAAACGGTAGAACGGTTTTTTCTTTGCTCCCATTCTTGCCAATCGAATTCTAACGGCCATTTTCCTCTATCACCCCCTTAGGCTTAAAAAAAGGTTTTTCCGCGAAAGCGGAAATGATGTTCATATTGTTTTCAAATTGTGGATCGACCCTTCTATCCGAAGAGCGAGGGCATGTTCAGCCCGCCTTTTTTGGTAAATTGCTCCATCATCTTCTTGGTCTGGGCAAAATTCTTCAACAGTCGGTTTACATCCTGTACCGTCGTACCGCTGCCCAGTGCAATGCGACGCCTCCTGCTTCCGTTAATGATCTTGAACCTGCGCCGCTCCTCCGGGGTCATGGAATTGATAATCGCCTCGACCTTTACCAGTTCCTTCTCATCGGGTTTGAGTTTCTTAAGTTGTTTGAGTTTACCCATCCCGGGAAGCATCCCCAGAATATCTTCCAGAGACCCCAGTTTTTTCACCTGTTTCAGCTGAGCCCTGAAATCCTCCAGATCAAATTCGCTCTTCTTCAGTTTCTTTTCGAGTTTTCTTGCCTCTTTTTCATCAAACTGGGCCTCCGCCCGCTCTATCAGGGAAAGAACATCCCCCATGCCCAGTATCTGTGAAGCCATTCGGTCGGGGTGAAAGGGCTCAAGAGCACTGACTTTTTCCCCAACCCCCACGAACTTGATCGGCTTTCCGGTGACCGCCTTGATGGACAATGCCGCACCGCCTCGGGCATCGCCTTCCATCTTGGATAGAATCACACCGGTAATATCGAGGGTCTCGTTAAAGTTCTTTGCCACATTGACCGCGTCCTGACCGGTCATGGCGTCCGCCACCAGGAGGATTTCGGTGGGATTGACCCTTTCCTTGATAACCACCAGTTCATCCATCAGGGCTTCATCCACGTGCAACCGCCCGGCCGTATCCAGGATCACGATGTCCGCCCCCTGGTTCGTGGCGCCGGCCATTGCGTCAGCACAGATGCTATCGGGCGTCTGCCCTTCTTCCGTGGGGTATACCGGGACGTCGATCTGAAGCCCCAGCTTTTTGAGCTGATCCACCGCAGCCGGTCGATATACATCCGCCGGTACCATTAGCGGATGCCTGCCGTTTTTCCTTAAATGCGCGGCCAGCTTTGCGGCAGTGGTGGTCTTACCCGAACCCTGAAGCCCCACCAACATCAGCGAATGGGGCGTTTCCCCTGACAGTTCAAGGCCCGTGTGTGCCTCACCCATGAGCCGGGCCAACTCGTCATTGACGATTTTGATGATCTGCTGACCGGGCGTGAGACTCTCCAAAACATCCTGTCCCACGGCACGCTGACGAATGTCTTCAATCAGCTTTTTGACGACTTTGTAGTTGACATCCGCCTCAAGAAGCGCTAGACGCACCTCTTTTAAGGCCTCCTGAATATTGGCTTCAGTAAGCCTCCCCCGCCCTTTCAGTTTTTTGAAAACACGGTTGAGTTTTTCGGATAGACTGTCAAACATATCAGCTCGGACCCTTACATTTCATAAACTCTCAAGATTACTTCTTGATATCACGAATGTCAACAAAAAATAGGGTCTACTCAAAAAAACACCACATCATTTTGCTGTTGCCAACAGATGGCGTACCCTCTAATATTGTTGGCGGCAATCACTAGCATACATGGATCCGTGGAAAATGTCATATGATTTCCTTGCGGCGTCCCAAGTTGATTAAATACCAATGTCAGCAGAAAAACAGAACGAAGGGATTATTCAACCGAGAAAGGGAAAGGGTGATCCCCATTTGGGACCGAATGTTCTCATGGTATTGACACATGGAGAACTCCGGTTTCTGGTAGAGAAATCCGGTGCCGCCAGGACGGCCTTCAGCAATATGCGGATATATGATCTGTATATAAAGCATGTTCAAGAAGGGCCTTCCGTCACTCTGGCGGGTCCTTTCATCGGCGCACCCCATGCGGTAATGGGAATGGAAAAGCTGATCGCCATGGGCGCGGAGAGAATTCTGGTGCTTGGCTTGTGCGGTTCCATTCAACCGTCCATTGAAATCGGAGATCTGGTAATACCCACTTTTGCCATCAGCGAGGAAGGGACTTCCCGGCATTATCCCACCGATTCAGAGAATCCCACCGCGGATGCCGTACTCAGCCAAATGATCGAGAACCGCCTTCTGGAATGCAGGACCCCCTTTACAAAAGGGCCGATTTGGACTACGGATGCCATATATCGTGAAACACCGAAAAAGGTAAAAGCGTACCAGCAGCAAAACATACTCGCGGTAGAGATGGAAATATCTGCGATGCTGGCGGTCAGTTCATTTCGTGCTGTGTCCATGGCGGCACTACTGGTGGTCTCAGACGAACTCTCCACACTGAAGTGGCGGCCCGGATTTTCAGACGACCGGCTAAAAAAAAGCAGCCGTGTTGCCGCGGAAGTGCTGTTGGATGTCCATCAACATCTCGGCCGTTCCGATATTCCTTGGAGAGAGACCAAATGAATAACCATAAGGGCATTTTAGCCATCGACGTGGGCAGCGGCACCCAGGACATTCTGGTGTGGCGCAAAGACCTTCGGATTGAAAACTGCGTCAAACTGATTCTTCCCTCACCCACCACCATCATTTCAAGAAAGGTGAAAGAAGCCACAAGAAAAGGACATCACATTTTTCTATCGGGACACACCATGGGAGGGGGCGCCTCAACCAAGGCCGTTCGAAATCATGTTTCAGCCGGTTTAAGGGTCTTTTCTCTTAAGAAGCCGGCCCTCTCATTTCACGACCGCCTGGACAAGATCGCCGCCATGGGAATCGAAATCGTGGACAAAAGGCCGGCCATTGAACCGTTGACCCAGTTGGAAATGGGGGACCTGAACCTGCCGGCCATTGAGCGGGCCCTCCAACTGTTCCACGAACCAATGCCGGAAACGGTTGCCGTGGCGGTACAGGACCACGGCTTTTCACCGGATATGAGCAACCGGGTATTCAGATTCCAGCAATGGAAACGACTCCTTGAATCAGGGAAACCCCTTACGTCTCTCATCTATGACAAACCGCCGGATTACCTGACAAGGATGAAAGCCGTTACCGCCATCAACCCCGGGGCCCTTTTGATGGACACCGGCGCATGCGCCATTTTGGGTGCGCTTTTGGACCCCTGGGCCGCGGAAAAGTCACGGGAGGGCATCACCCTCATCAATATCGGAAACGAACACATTCTGGTGGCCTTGGTCAAAAATGAAAAGGTATGGGGCATCTACGAGCATCATACCTCCCTGATGAATCCCGAAAAACTTGGCATTCACCTTCAGCGTTTTCGGATGGAGGACCTGACAAACCAGGAAATACTGGATGAAATGGGCCATGGCTGTCATGTGCTGCCCGGCGCTAAAAAAGAGAGCGCATTTGGCGCCGTTGCCGTTACCGGCCCCAATCGGGAGGGTTTTGTGAGCCTTAACGGACATATGGCTGCGCCTTTCGGAGATATGATGCTCACCGGCTGTTTCGGCCTTGTAAAAGCGGTTCTTGAAAGAACGGGTCAATTGTAAATGGAACATATCAGACAGGAAATTGATGCGCTAAGACGCAAGATCGAATACCACAACCACCGCTATTATGATCTGGATGATCCGGAAATCCCGGATGCCGACTATGACAGGCTTTTTCAACGGTTGCTCCATCTGGAACGGCAACACCCTGAGCTTGTCACGCCTGACTCGCCCACCCAAAAAGTGGGCGGCAAGACCAAAACCGGCTTTGGGGCGGTAACCCACCGGTCCCCCATGCTGAGTCTCGAAAACTGCTTTCAACCGGAGCAGATCTTCGATTTTGACAAACGTCTTAAAAGGTTTCTTAAAGACGACACTCCGATCACTTATACGGTTGAACCCAAAATCGATGGACTCGCGGTGGAACTGGTCTATGAGGGAGGTGACCTGAGCGTGGCATCCACCAGGGGGGACGGCCGCGTTGGAGAAAACGTGACCCAGAACATTAAGACCATTTTGAACGTGCCTTTGAAATTGGAAAGCCGCGGCCAATCCCGACAAACTCCCGATCTTTTGGAAGTGCCCGATTTCTTGGAAGTGAGGGGAGAGGTTTACATGGAAATGGCGGCCTTTCTTAACCTCAATCAGAAGCGGACGGCTCAAAATGAAGTGCCGTTTGCCAACCCGAGAAACGCCGCAGCGGGATCCTTAAGGCAGTTGGATGCACGAATCACCGCCAAAAGACCCCTTGATATGTTCTGTTACGGGGTGGGAAATGCCCGGATTCTTCCTTTTGAAACCCACTGGGACGTGATTATGGCACTTCAGCACTGGGGCCTCCGGGTTAACCGGCCACACATCAAGATCTGCAACACCTTGGAGGAGGTTATTGCCGGTTGCCGGGAAATCGAGCAAACCCGCCGCCAGTTTCCCTATGAAATCGACGGAGCCGTCATCAAGGTGAACCGATTGGATCTGCAGTCCAGACTGGGCATGAAATCGAGGAGCCCCCGCTGGGCCATGGCTTACAAATTCGCTCCAAGCCAGGAGATGACAACCATTTCGGGTATCCACGTTCAGGTGGGAAGAACAGGCGCTTTAACCCCTGTGGCGCAACTGGAACCGGTGGAACTGGGAGGGGTTGTTGTCAGCCGTGCAACACTTCATAATCAGGAAGAGATCGACCGGAAGGACATTCGCGAAGGAGATCGAGTGATTGTGCAACGGGCCGGGGATGTGATTCCTGAGGTGGTTAAAACCGTTTCTTCAATGCGGACCGGAAAGGAAAAGAAATTCATCATGCCAAAGACCTGCCCCGTCTGCGGAACCGGAATTATCAAGAGACCGGGCGAGGTCGTTGCCAGATGCCCCAACGAGAACTGTCCCGCTCAGGTGAGGGGATCGATCCGGCACTTTGTTTCAAAGGGTGGAATGAATATCGACGGTCTGGGCGAGAAACTGGTCATTAAACTCATGGAAAAGGGGCTTGTCAAAGACGAGTCAGACCTGTATGAATTGACCAGAGAAGACCTTTTGCGTCTTGATAATATCAAGGAAAAATCGGCTGCCAATCTGCTGGGGGCCATCGAAAGGAGCAAAGAACCCACCCTGGGAAGATTTATTTACGCCTTGGGCATCAGACATGTGGGTGAATTCACGGGCGTGGTTTTGGCGAAGGCGTTTTTGGGGATTGAAGCATTGATGAATGCAACCGAGGAGGATCTTTCCGAGATCGACGGCATCGGACCCCAAATCGCTGAAAGCGTCTCTTCCTATTTTGCGGACCCCCAGAACAGAGCCCTTATTGAGCGGCTGATGAAGGCTGGCGTCTCGCCCGTATCAAAGGAAACGGTGCAACGGGAATCCCCGGCCGCCGGTAAGACCTTTGTTTTGACCGGATCTCTAAGCACGCTCAAACGGTCCGACGCCAAAGAGATGATTGCCCGAATGGGGGGAAAAACGGGATCCACCGTCACCCGCAACACGGACTATCTGGTGGCGGGAGAGGCATCCGGCAGCAAGCTGCAAAAGGCCCATGAACTGGGTACTGCGGTTCTGGATGAAAATGAATTTCTGAAACTGTTGGGAGTATGACATTTTGGAAAACAAACGCATACATCTGATGATTGAAGGACGGGTTCAGGGTGTCTGGTTCAGGGAATCAACCCGCCGGCAGGCAGTTTCCCTGGGTGTCCGCGGCTGGGTGAGGAACCGGCCGGAAGGCACCGTTGAAGCCGTTATGGAGGGCCCGGAGGTCGCGGTGCGTCAGCTGGTCAAATGGTGCCGTAAAGGCCCTTCATCAGCCTACGTCACCGGAATCCGCGAAACGGAAGAAAACTGGCGCGGGGAGTTTGACGACTTCCAGATTGCTTATTAGGAGGATTTGATTTGCCGAATACCCGTATTATAGCGATACCGATTTTTTGTCTGCTCTTCACATTGTTTCTGGCATCTGGGTGCAGTACCACCAAGGATCTGACCAAAAAAGCGCTGCCCACCTCCATCGCCAAGAGGATCATCACCAATGAAGCGGATCTCAAAAAGCGTGTGATGATTTTTCCCTTTATCGATCAGGCAGGCGTGGGTCCGGAAATGACCAAGCAACTGGCCAAGCAGTTTTACGACCATTTGCGGGAGACTCCAAACCTCATTCTCTATGATCCTCCGGACGGCGTTTTTTCAACCCAGGCCATGGAATCCCCCCAGTACGGAGTCATCACCAGCAGCAGGCTTGTGGACATCGCCGAGGACATGGGAATGAACGCCCTGATCATCGGGGTTCTGAACCCGGTGGAAGTGGCGGTCCACAAAACAGGCTTCTGGCCCTTTGACAGCTGGAAAAGGTTCTACACCGTTTCAGCTGCGGTGAATGTCATTCATACCGCCAGCAAAACCCTTATCTATACGGATATCGCTCTTGAAGAGTACGATATGAGTCTGCAGGAATCGGAGCAGCTGGACCAGGAAACCTATATCAAGCAAATCACGCTGGAAGCCCTGCCGGATCTCATCAATGAGCTGGGATCGACCCTCGATTTCATGGTGAGCGAGACCCCGTGGACCGGCAGAATCCTGGCGGTGGACGGCGATACCATCATGATCAACGCAGGCAAGGAACTGGGACTAGAAGACGAGGCGGTTTTCAAGGTATTTTCCGTGGGGGAATCGATCACTTCCGGTACCGGCAGAACCATTCATCTTCTCGGAGAAACAGTGGGTGAGATCAAGGTCACGTCGGCCATGGAAAAGCATTCTCTGGCAGAACCCGTGGACGGCGGGCCTTTTGAAGCAAAGCAGTTCATCCGCCTGAAAAAGTAGGCTGAGTTGGGAATTCTGGGATTGTGGAACTATCATGGACAAAATTGTTATTGAAGGCGGTTATCCCCTAAAAGGGACGGTGAACATCAGCGGTGCCAAAAACGCGGCCCTGCCGGCCATTGCCGCTTGTCTGCTCACGGGGGGAGACCACCGTCTTTACGGCATACCCCGGCTCAGGGATATTCGCACCATTCGATTAATCATGGAAAAGCTTGGGGCGTATTTCCAAGAAAAAAGGGATGCCCTTTTGGTGAACACCGGCA
This sequence comes from Thermodesulfobacteriota bacterium, assembly GCA_028278625.1. The sequence continues at coordinate 37,277 of JANQDY010000272.1, read as the reverse complement.
ACTTGACGGACGACGAGGCGCCTTACGAACTGGTTAAAACCATGCGCGCTTCCATCCTTCTCCTAGGCCCATTGCTGGCCCGTCTGGGCAGGGCCAGAATATCCCTCCCCGGGGGATGCGCCATCGGTGCCAGACCGGTGAACCTGCATCTGAAGGCCCTGGCTGCCATGGGCGCCGACATTCAACTGGAACACGGCTACATCAACGCGAATGCCAAAAAACTGAAAGGTGCCGACATCTTTTTCGAAATCCCCACGGTCACCGGAACGGAGAACATTCTGATGGCCGCCGTGACCGCCGAAGGGATGACGACCCTCAGAAACGCTGCCAATGAACCGGAAATCAAGGATCTGGCCGACATGTTGGGTGACATGGGCGCAAACATCCAAGGCGCCGGCACGGACACCATTGTGATCCGGGGCGTCAAACATCTCGCCCCAGTTGAACATACCATCATTCCCGACAGAATCGAGGCGGGGACCTTCATGATTGCGGGTGCACTCACGCGCGGCGATGTTCGAATCGAAGGCTGTATCCCCTGGCACCTCACGGCACTGATTGAGAAACTGGGCCAGACGGGAGCAATGATCACCAAAGAAGAGACTGCCATCCGGGTTCAGGGGTCTGAATCCATTGAAAGTGTGGACGTCAAAACCATGCCGTTTCCCGGATTTGCCACGGATCTGCAGGCCCAGTTCATGGCGCTTATGACCGTTGCCAACGGGTGGAGCATGTTCAGGGAAACCGTATTTGAAAACCGTTTCATTCATGTCAGTGAACTCAAGCGACTCGGCGCCGACATCGAAATCAATGGAAACCAGGCACTGGTGAAGGGCCGGGAAAAACTGTTCTCGGCACCGGTCATGGCGACGGATCTGCGGGCCAGCGCGTCTTTGGTTCTGGCTGGACTTGTGGCAGAAGGCGGCGCCACGGAAGTCCACCGCATCTACCACCTTGAGAGGGGGTACGAGGCCATTGAAAATAAATTCAGGGGCCTGGGCGCCAGAATTCGGCGAGAAAAAGGACCGTCTGTTTAATCGCCCCCTCATACCCTGCACGGTTGCATTTGCCGGGGGCATTCTCGCGGCATACCCCTTATCACCGCTTAACAACAACCTTTACTTGCCCATCGCCATCGCCGTTTCCCTGTGCCTTCTGATCTCTCTTTCCCGGCGGTCCAAGACCCGGGCCTGGCTCCTGGTAATCGCCTTCTTTTTAACAGGCGCACTGCTGGCCCCGGAAGAGGATTTGCCTTCCCCTTTAAGGTCCCTGGCTGAAAAAGGTCAAAAAGCCACCATCTTGGGGGTTGTGCTGGAACCGTCGGCTTCCCCTCTCCCCCATATGGCCCGTGTGGAGGTACTGGCCCAGGGTCTCGTCTTTGAAAACACCCTCCACCCCTTAAATGAAAAGATCCTTCTCACCGTCTACAAAAACGCCTTGCCCTTTTCACCGGGGCGGAAAATCCGCTTTACCGGGCGTCTTCGAACCTTCAAGAACTTCCGCAATCCTGGCCGCTATGATTATGAAAGCGCCATGACATTGAGGGGTTTCACCTGCGCCGCGGCGGTCAGCGACGGCAGAACCATCTTGCCCATGGGATCGGCAAAGCTCCCCTTTTTCCGCGCAATGATCGAACAACTGCAGGCACCGGTCAGAAGCTTCATCCGTGAGACCCTGAACCATCAAAACGGCGCTCTTTTCCGTGCCTTCATTTTAGGGGAACGCCAGGAGTTGGATCGAAATTTGAGAGAGAACTTCAACCGATCCGGCCTGGGGCATGTCCTGGCGGTCTCCGGCCTTCACATCGGCCTTGTGGCGTGGGCCGCTTTTTCCATTTTCAAATGGGGACTTTCCAGGTCCTATTGCCTCCTTCTTCTGACGGATGTTCGAAAATGGAGCGCCTTTCTAACCTGTTTTCCCGTTGTGGGATACACCCTACTTGCAGGGTGTCGGGTATCCTCCGAACGGGCAATGATCATGGTGCTTGCATACCTCTTATCCCTGATCCTGGGAAGAGAAAAAGATGTCTGGTCGACCCTGTCTCTGGCAGGCATCATCATCCTGTTTCTCGATCCCGGAGCCCTTTTCACACCATCCTTTCAGCTCTCCTTTGTTGCCGTCATCGGCATTTTGTGGTTATCCCCTTCGATCTTGAAACATTTGGGCTTGGGAATCGAGGCACAATCGGAAAGTCTCACCCACATGCGGTCGGTCATGAACTATGTGGCGGGGCTTGCGGCCGTCAGCATTTCAGCGGTCTATTTTCTCCTGCCCATCACCACCTACTATTTCCACCGCATCGCTCTGGTTTCAATTCCCGCGAACCTCACAACCATTCCCATCCTGGGCCTGTGGGTCCTCCCTTTAGGCCTGTTGTCGATCCTGTTATTGCCCTTTTCAATCCAACTGGCGACCCCATTGCTGCATGCCAGCGCCCTGGGTATCCATATTATGACGGAAGTGGTTCAATTCTGGGCCGGTCTTCCATGGGCATCCATATGGGTCGTTACCCCCAATCTCTTTGAGATGGGTCTTTTCTATGGATTCACATTTTTCGGGTTCTTTGCCCTTAAGAAAAGATGGGCGCGGATGGGACTTGCGGCAATATTGTTTCTGATCATTATGGATGTCACTTACTGGATACACCGTGTGAAATTCAATCACTATCTGGAGGTGGTTTTTCTGGACGTTGGAAAAGGGAATGCGGCATTGGTCTCTTTTCCCGATGGAAAAAGAATGATGATCGACGGAGGCGGTTTTCCGAACAACTATTTCGATGTGGGCAGAATGGTGATCGCGCCGTTTCTGTGGCACAGAAAGATCATGACCGTGGACTACCTGGCATTGAGCCACCCCCAGACGGACCACATGAACGGTCTTTGTTTCATGGCCCGGGCATTTGATCCGAAAGAGTTCTGGTACAACGGCGACCGGGTGAATACCCAAGGGTTTAAAAACCTCATGGAGGCGCTCAGAAAGCAACATGTCTCCATTAAAACACCAGCGCAGCTTCAGGGGAAAATGGACATCAACGGGGCGGAGATTGAAGTCCTTCATCCCGCCCCGAATGGGGAAAGAGATGCGGCACCCCTCGACGGCAAAGGACTGAACAACCGCTCGATGGTCCTTAAAATATCCTATGCCGGTTTATCCATCCTTTTCCCCGGCGACATCGAGAAAGCAGGGGAACAAGCGCTTCTTGAACGTGCAGGAAACAGAATCAGAAGCCATATCCTCCTTTCCCCCCACCATGGAAGCCGGACTTCCAGTTCGGAAGCCTTTCTTCAAGCGGTGGCTCCCGAAATCTGCATCATCTCCTCGGGGGAAGACCGCTACGGCCGGTTCCCCCATGTTTCCGTCTTGAATCGGCTCGAAAAAATGAAATGCAAAACCCTTTGCATTGCGGACCTGGGAGCGGTAACCCTTCGCGTGGATCCCCGAGGGACTGCACTGGTTCACTCCTTTGTTCCGGGAGAATCGGCAAATACTCCGGATTTTATATGGAATCCGTTAGGTGCCAAGGAATAGGAGAAAGAAGATTGAAAAAAGCACACAATTCTGAGATAGTCATTCATCTCGTGTTTCAGATGCTTGCATCATTTTTCCTTGGAGATCCACATACAAGAAATTTCACATGCCTGAGCGTTTTCTAATCACACCTCTGTTGGCACTTCTGGGGACATTTTGCCTGGGCCTTTTTCCTTGGTCTTCCCCATGGGCTGAAACCGCCGCTAAGAAAAAGGACGGCATCCCTTATATGGTGGAAATCAAGGGCAAGGAATTGGAAACAAGTCCGGTTCGAAAACTCCTTGAAGAAGTCTCCCTTGCGGTTCAAAAAAAAAATGACCCTCCCAAAAGCCTGGCCCTTTTGAGACGGCGGGGTGAGGGAGATCTTCCGGAAATGGAGAAGGTTTTGAGGTCCTTTGGCTATTTCAGAGGTCGTGTGACCCTTGAAATCATCCCACCCGGAAGTGACAGCGGCAGAGACAGGCAGCAACAAGTCAACGAAAAAGCGGATAACACTGAATCTGATGCATCGGCCATGCCGCCTGCGGCAAATCCCGCCGTCGTCCGCTTTAACGTGGACCTGGGTCCCCGGTTCACCTACTCAAAACTCGAAATTGCTGTGGCTCCGGGAACAAAAGAGGGGGCTCTCTCTCCGCCCACGCCCGAATCGGTGGGTCTCGTAGAAGGCGCACCCTATAGCGCACGGCTCGTGGTGAATGCAGGAGAAGCCATCCTGACGCGCTACAAGGAAAATGGATACCCCTTTCCAAAAATCAGCCACCGGGACGTCATCGCCGATTTTAAGACAGACCAGGTGGAGGTCACATATAAGGTATCACCGGGACCCTACGCTCGATTTGGCGTCACCCGGGTGACGGGTCTCAAACGTCTCAAGGATAAATACGTATACGAACTGATACCCTGGAAAGAAGGTGAACCCTACGACATCCGTCTCGTCAAAGAGGCGCGCCAAACGCTTTTTGATACCAATCTTTTTGCGGCTGTCTCCTTCAAGAATCCGGACACGGTCAATGACAAAGGATTGCTGCCCATGACCGTTCAACTGAACGAGAGAGCCCGTCGAACGATCCGTCTGGGTCTGGAATACACCACCGATTACGGCCCAGGGTTCAACGGCAGTTGGGTCCACAGGAACCTTTTCGGCATGGCGGAAAAACTGACCATCAGCGCTATTTTGAATAAGGAAACAAGGACGGCCGCCTTTCGTTTTGATAAACCCATGTTCCTGAACCGGGACAACACCTTCATTTCCCAGATTCAATTCAACGATGAAACCACCGACGCCTATGATGCCACTTCGGTGGATACGACGGTCATGCTGCAGCAGCAATTCACCAAAACCTTCAGTGCGGGAGGCGGATTGGGTTTTCGTCTGTCCCGGGTTAAGGAAAATGCTTACGATGAACGCAACACGTACCATCTTTTTTATGTGCCTTTAACGGCTGATCTGGACACGAGAAAGAACGTCCTGAACCCCATTCAGGGATATCATGTCTCCCTCGGAATGGCCCCATACCAGGACGTCTCCCAGAGCGACATCCGCTTCTTCCGTTATATCCTGGGGGCCAGCACCTATTTCAACTTCAATCGCGGTGACTGGATTGTACTGGCACTTCGGGCCGCATTCGGCCAGATATACGGCATCGATCACGACGAAATGCCGGCGGATCTCCGGTTTTATCCCGGCGGCGGCGGTTCCGTGCGCGGGTACGGATATCAGATGGCCGGGCCTTTGGTGGGAAATACGCCCATAGGCGGTCTCTCCATGCTTACGGGGTCCCTGGAATTGCGCTTCAAAATTACCGAGTCCTTTGGGTTGGTCCCTTTTATTGACGCCGGAACCGCTTACCTTGACACGGTCCCCGATTTCGGTGATCAGGAAATGCTCTTCGGAGCGGGCCTCGGGTTTCGGTATTACACCACCATCGGGCCTGTTCGGCTGGATATTGCCGTTCCCTTAAGAAAAAGAGAAGGCGTTGACAGCGATTATCAGTTTTATATCAGCATCGGACAATCCTTTTGATTGGGGAATGTTCGAGCGGATTTAGGAGTTTTTAAGACAGATGGCAGATGGTAACGGAGGAAAGAAGGCGGATAGCAGAGGGAGAGCGGAGGACAAAAGCCGGGATTCCGTCCGCAAAAGGTCATCCGTCATCCGTCGCCTTCTCAAATGGACCTTGCTGACGGTGGCCGGCTTTTTAGCGCTGATCCTGCTTCTCTGGGGCGGGCTTCAGACGCCCTGGGCCAAAGAGCAGCTGGCCAAACTGGTGGCCCACATCACCGCCGAGACGGACGATTATCAGGTCCGGCTGAAGGGACTTAACGGCCTTCTTCCTTTTGCCATCACCTTTGAAGAAGCAACCATCTCCGACAAGAAAGGGCCCTGGCTCAGTATCGACAGGTTCGATTTTGCCATGAATCCATGGGAACTGATCTCGGGACGGCTCACGGTCAAATGGCTTCTGATGGATCATCTGACGGTTTCCCGCCTGCCCCAATCCCAAAAAACCACCGTTATGAAGCAAGGGCCCACAGGAGAAACAGCCCCTCTTTCCCTTCCCCCCGTGCTGGTTCGGGAAATCGCCCTTGAGCGTATCGACCTGGGGGAAGCGCTGGCAGGCAGGCCCATGCGCTTTACGCTAAAATCGCAGGTGAAAACCGCCAAAGAGCGTGTCGCCTTGGACGCCACCCTGAAAGATCTTAAGAGCGGAGACAATGCCTTCGTGCTGAAAGCGGTTTACCATTTGAACAACGGGGAGTTGGCGGCGAATGTGGCCTACCATGAAGCGGGGGGTGGCTTGGTTGCCGGTCTCACGGGTTTGAAAGATCTTGAAGGGATTAAATTAACGGCGGCAGCAAAAGGATCCTTATCCCATATCAAAGGAAATCTGAAACTTAAGATGGGGGGATATGGAAAAACCGATCTTATTTATGACATCGGTCGAAGAGAATCGACCTCCCTGGCGTTAACAGGGAAGATTACACCGGACAACCGGATTGTGCCCCCCCAGGTGACCAAGATACTGACGTCTCAAGAAATTGATCTGGCGTTAAATGCTTCCATTTCGCCGGAAAAGTCGGTCCAACTGGACCGGCTGGAGATCAAAAGCGGCGAGATAGACATCGATCTAAGGGGAACGGCCGATCTGAAAGCTGAAGAAATGGACTTGCGGGCCCGAATTGCGGGAGTAGACCCCAGCCCGTTTCTGGCTGAAACCGGAATATCCATTGAGAAAGCGGGACCTATGGACATATCCGCTGTCGGACATTTCATGGAACCAAAGGTGGGCCTCTCAACCACCGTTGAGGGATTAACAGCAGAGGAAGCCAGCATAAACGGGACCGCATTGAACATGCGGGCACTGTTTTTAAAGGGGTTTAAGGGACTCAAAAGCTTTAGGGTTGCCCTGGATGCACGGGAACTGAAGACACGGCAGACCCCAAAGCTCACAGGTCCCCTTAAAATAGAGATTGATGCCCGGAGCCCCGATTTTGCCTCCTGGCAGGTGAAGTCCCTGAAACTGGCAGTACCGGGATTGGATGTGCTTGCGGAAAATGCCCTTCTGGACCCTTTAAATAAACGGTTTTCAGGAAATCTCAAGGTTCATGCGGAGCATATTGCGGCACTTCTGCCCCCTGGCACGCCGAAGCTGGACGGCCGTCTTACCCTGGACGCCAACGTGAAAGGGACGGGACTGGAAAACACGGTGGCGCAACTGAACCTGGCCCTTTCACGGCTGAGCGGATTGCCGCCGGAAGCGAACGCTTTGGCAGGGCCCGAAGTGACGTTGGCCGCCGACGCTGAAATGAGAGGAGAGCGGATCAACCTGAAATCAATGGTGCTCAGAGGGTCTCAAGTCCAACTGGCATCTGGCGGGTGGCTGAACCCAAAAGAGCGTCGGTTTGATGCGACCTACGAACTGGATCTCGATCATTCCGGCAAAGGGATGGCAAAAGTAAAGGATCTTCCCATTGGGAGAATAAAAAGCAAGGGGAGGATCAGAGGAGCGTTCAACGACTTCCAAGCCCGGGTGGCCCTTGATTCCCCTGAACTCCGGATGAACGATCTGGAAATCAGAAAGATGGAAACCCGGCTTGATGTTGGCGGTCTGCCGAAAAAGCCCTCGGGCGACATTCGTTTAAAGGCGTTTGCCATGAACCAGCCCCTTACCGTGAAAAGCGATTTTGCCTGGAACGGTAAGAAACTCTCTGTCAAAGGGGCCACGGTTCAGGTGCCGGGCATCCATGTGGATGCATCCGTTCATCTCACCCCAGGGACGCAAGATTTTGGCGGTACCGTCAAAGGCAAAATAGACTCCCTCGAAATGGTCCGGGCCCTCACCGGCATGGCGGCTGGAGGGAAGGGGTTCTTTCAGATTGAAACCGGCAAACCCAATGCCCCGGGAGGGACTCCGTCCCTGATCCTTGATGCACAATTCAAAGACCTTAAGTACCAGGACCATGGGGCAAAGGACGTTAGGGTTAAGGCCCGCTTGAACGACATCAAGAAAATGGACGGCAGGGTAAAGATCACGGCCACCGGCATGCCGTTGGGGAATTCGCGGATTGAAACCCTGAACCTGGGGGCCGGAGGATCTTTGCAGGATGCTGAAATAACCCTTGAAACCAAGGGAATTGTCCACACCGAAAACCACACCCCTGCCGGCGCCCCCTTTTTCCTCTACACGAAAGTGAGAGCCGGCAAAAAAAACCTCTGGCGGGTCCGTCTTGAAGCCATGAAAGCAGGGTATGAAAACCTGAAAATCCATCTTCAAAAGCCGGCCTTGCTGACCTATGGAGATGATGGGCGGATGTCACTGGATGATCTTCAATTGAAAATGGACAAAGGGATCATTCGGGCCGATGCAAAAATGGATCAGAAAGTCGTGACAGCCAAAATTCAGGTTGCCGATCTGCCTCTGTCTCTCCTGGAACCTTTCGTGGGTCAGGACATGGACGGCAGCGCGGATCTCAAGGTCGATCTTTCGGGCCCCCTTGGAGATCCCGGGGTGCGGTTGGGCCTACATGTAAAAGAGTATAAAATCATGGGCCGGGATGGCGCCAAGCCAATTTTGCTGAACGCAAAGCTCAACACCAGAAGGGACGGCAACCGGCTGCTGGCGGACCTTGAACTCTCTGGCCTTGGCAAAACCCCTTTTAAGGTCAATGGCAGCCTACCGGCACACATCTCCCTCAAACCTTTTGTCTTTGATCTTGAGAAGAGCGGCAGACTCGAGGGAAAGCTCTTGGGAAACTTCGATCTGGCCGTGCTTCAGACGTTTCCCGCCATGAGTGACCAGAGCATTCGGGGTAAGCTTGACATCGCATTGGGGGTCGGCGGATCCATTGAGAAATGGGCCTTGAACGGCGGCGTCACCATCTCTCAAGGCCGTTATGAAAATGCGGAACAGGGGGTATTGCTGGACCGCATCGAGGGGCGTCTGGATGCGGAAGGAAGGATTTTGAAACTGACCCGCCTCTCTGCCACTGATGGCGGTACGGGAACCGTTTCCCTGAACGGTCAGACGGATGTGGACCCTCCTTTTGCAGCCAACATCGCCCTGGCCATGAAATCGGCCACGCTTTTAAGAAAGGAAACCCTTTCCGTGACCGCCGGTGGAAACCTGAAAATCAAAGGGAACAAGGATCGAATGGATCTCACGGGAAAAATCGATCTTGAACGGACGGAAATCGCCATACCCAAAAGGTTTCCCCCCGATGTACCGGTTATTCCCGTTAGGCGCATCAATGACCCGGCGGCTAAACAGGCGCCATCACAAGGCAAAAAGGAATCCATGAACATTCAAATGGATTTGGGGATCAATATCCCCAACAAGTTCTTCGTTCGGGGCCGCGGGCTGGATGTGGAATTCAAAGGGCAACTGACGGCAAAGGGTCCTGTCAGCAACCCTGTGATCCGGGGGTCTTTGGACGTGGTCAAGGGGACTTTTTTATGCCTTTCACGCACCTTTAACGTCACCAGCGGCCAAATCGCCTTTGATGGTTCGGCGCCCCCTGTTCCGTTTCTGAATATCAATACGGAAGTGGATGCGGGCGAAATCACCGCAAAGGTTGATGTTTCCGGGCCTGCGGACGCCTTCAGATTGAAGCTCTCTTCCCAGCCCACCCTGCCCCAGGATGAAATCATGGCACAGATTCTTTTTGGACAGTCGGTGGCCAAGTTGAACACCTTTCAAGCCCTGCAGCTGGCCTATTCGGTGAATCAGCTGGCCGGCGGGTACGGACCGGACGTGCTGGGCAAGACGAGAAGCTTCTTGGGTCTTGATCGCATCGGTTTCAGCGGCGGAGATGAAAACGGCAAGAACAGTGGCGATGGCGACGAAGGGAGCACCGGTCCCAGCGTAACCCTCGGGAAATACGTCACGGAACGGATCTATGTGGGCGTTGAACAGGACCTGACCGACGCAAAACAGGACGTGATCGTGGAAGTGGACGTCACCCCCAACTTCACGGTGGAAAGCAAGGCCGGCACCAAGTCAGGCGCGGGAATCGGATTCAACTGGAACTATGATTATTGAGGGATGAAAAGGATTTTCTTAAGAACCTTCCTCACGTCGCTTCAATGCTCTCGATGATGATTTGGGCGGCAATCCTGGCGCCAACACCCGGGGGGAGTGCACATCTTTCATAGCCCTGGGCCGCCTTGAAAGCCTCAAAATTATCTTCGCTGGCCCTTGGGTCCATATAACGATCAAAGATCACTTCCTCATGGATTTCAGGGCAGAGAATGCTCCCCATGACCTCTTTGAAACGGGGAATGAATTTGCGGGCCGCCGTCATGGCGCGACCCGTGGCCCCATAATCCATTGCGTCATTGCTGCCGAAGTAAAGACCCAACCCCATGAGCCCCCCCGTGACGCCGCCACAGATCCAGCCGGTCATGCCGAAGCCGGGAAAAGGTGACAGGCCCTTGATGATTTCCATGTCCTTTCCCAGACCGAACTCATCCATAATGGCCAGGGCCGATCCTTTGGCGCAGTTGTGGGTGGCATATTCATATTCCTCACCCCGCAATTGCACCCGGTCCAGAATCTCTTCCCTTTTAGCCAAGATGGCCCCCTTATCAAGGCGCTTTTCAGGGATTCCCTCTTCAATAAAGGCGTTCAATCTCTTTTCGATGCCGGTCCGGTCCCAGTTGCGATGCCTCAGCGCCTCAACCCGATCCTTCAATGCTTTTATGTCGGCCATCAATCCGCTCCTTCTCAGTGTTATTTCATGGGCCCTTCAATAGCATCGGGCCATGTTTGAGCGCAAGAGGAATCTCGCCATTACAAAAAAAGCTTGCAATAATGGCCGTTATCATGGAACAGTCTGTTTTATTTCAGTCCGACATTGGAAATGAGCCGAATGTTAAAGGATCATGAAGAAATAAGCCTGCTCCTGATTGCCAGGCAGATGGCATCCCTTTTTGATGCTGCCCACAACGGTATGGTCATCATTGATCGAAGAGGGAAAATAGTGGTCTACAACAAGGCGGCCATACGTATCTTCAACGACCCGGTTTCACCGGTGGGACTGCACATTTCCGAGCTCCGCCCCGAAACGTGGCCGGACATGAAGCGGATTCTTGAAACCGGTGATCCCCAAATCGGGGTACGTCTGGAAATCCAGCAGACCACCATCATCGCCAATCGCAGTCCCATCCTGGACAACGGACGGGTGATCGGCCTTTTCAGTGTATTTCAGGATATCTCCGAATACGAGGCCATTGTCTCTCAATTGGAAAGCTATCGCGGACTCGTGCGTGAGCTTGAAGCCATTTTTGAAAACTCCCAGGACGGCATGTATCTGGCCGACCACCGGGGCAAAACCCTTCGCGTTAACCAGGCCTATGAAAACATTACCGGTTTGGACCGCGGCCGTTTGCTGGGTCGATTCATGTGGGATCTCGTGCAGGAAGGGGTATTGGATCATTCGGTAACCCTGGATGTTTTGGAAAAAAAAGAGCGTGTCAGTATCATGCAGAACATCCAAGGGGGGAAACGCGTTCTGGTCACCGGTTCTCCCATATTCGATGACCAGGGAGAGATCGCCCTTGTCATATCCAATGTTCGCGATATCACCGCCCTCACCGAGCTCAAAAATGAACTGGACAAGGTAAGACTTTTGTCCGAACGCTACCATCAATCCCTGAAGGAACAGGATCAATACGAGCATGCCCTAAGGGGTATGGTGGCCAAAAGCAAGGCCATGACCGATGTGGTCAAGAAAGCCATCAAAGTGGCCGACTTTGAGGCCCAGGTCCTCATCAGAGGTGAATCGGGCGTTGGAAAAAGCATGCTGGCCCGCGTCATTCACAACATGGGCCCCCGCAAGGACAAGCCATTTACGAAGATCAATTGCGCCGCCATCCCCGAATCGCTGATGGAGAGCGAACTCTTCGGATATGAGCAAGGCGCCTTCACGGGTGCCCTTTCCAAAGGAAAAGCAGGGCTCATCGAAGCGGGGAATGGGGGTACGGTCTTTTTTGACGAGGTGGGCGAACTGACCCTTGCCATGCAGGTGAAGCTGTTGCAGGTGATTGATGAAAAGGTTTTCACCCGCCTGGGCAGCACCACGTCAATCAAAGTGGATGTAAACATCATCGCAGCCACGAACCGCGACTTACATCAGCTGTTGAAACAGGGACATTTCAGGGAAGACCTTTACTACCGGCTCAGCGTGGTCCCCATCAACATTCCGCCCCTGCGGGAGCGTCGTGAGGATGTTCCGCTTCTGGTATTGAAAACCCTGGAGGAAATCCGTCAAACCAAAGGCATTCAAAAACAAATGCACCCGGAAGTCTTGGAGCGTGTGATGACCTATCACTATCCCGGAAACGTGCGGGAACTGATAAACCTGGTGGAACGGATGGTTGTCATGAGCGACGGACAGACCATTACGGAGGCGGACCTTCCCCGGGCAATGCGGCGCCGGCTGCACAGAGGAAGCTCATCCGGAGGACTTGGGCTCAAGGCCGCAATGGCAGACTATGAGGACCGGTTGATCCAGGAAGCCCTAAAACGCTACAACACGATTGATCTGGCGGCCAAATCTCTGGGAATACACCCCACCACACTCTGGCGCAAAATTAAACGGAAAAGCCAGACAGTATAATTGCAATATCGCAACGCTATTGCATAACCGCAAAACAAGACAACTATTCTATTTTTCAATAAAAAAAATACTATTTAGGATTTTAGAAGAGACATTTTTGCAAAAACGCAATGATTTTTCCTCTGATCCTTTTATCCCACCCGCCAATGAAATGCACTCTATTTCAAACCGTTAGGCCCCAACCCGGTTATTGGCATATTGCTTGCATTTCCTTCTCGATTTAGTTGCCTTAATAATGCCACGGAAAAGCCGGATAAACCCATAAACCCAATGACCAGCTCTTTCTGCCGGAAAAGGGCCGTGCCATGTGACCGTGTGTAGCTCATACGGGGAAAGGAGGATGACCGACGAACCAAGGGCGCTGTAACTCAAAGTTCATGAATTGATTTTCCAACAGAAATCCATCATTTCTAAAAGGAGGGAACAAAAATGGGCGTTACCAGGAGAGATTTTTTCAAAGTGTGTGGGGGCACGGCAGCTGCTGTGGGGCTTTCCACTTTCAAACCGTTCGAGGTCGCAGCTTCGGAACCTGGAAATGTAAAGGTTTATGCCTTTATGTGCGGCATTTTGAAAACCCAAACCCAATATCTGTTGAAGGATTATCAGATAGGAGTTCCTTTCCACATTCCCGTCGTCTTCTTTCTCATTAAACATGGTGGATCATGGGTGGCCTATGACACCGGCAACAACCTTGGTGTTGCGGAGGACCCCGTCAAGTATTGGGGGAAAGCCGTTACCGATGCATACATGCCCGTCATGAAACCTTACGAATTATTCAAGGTCCAAATCAGCAGGCTGGGACTTAAACCGAAAGATTTGAAATGCGTCATTTTGAGTCACGGACATTTGGATCATTCCGGCGCCATTGACAACTTTGTCGGCACCGATGTCCCCCTCTATTTCCAGAGCCCCGAATTGAAAATAATCAAGGATGCCGTTGCCGCAGGGAAAAAGACCGCCTACATCCCTGATGATTTCAAGCAGATGAACCAATTGAACATCAAAGGAATAGACGGGGCCCTTGATGTCTTCGGGGATCAGACAGTGGTTGCTTTTCCGACCCCGGGACATACCGAAGGTCATCAGTCCCTTTTTGTTAAAACAGGAAAAGGGCAGAACATGGTCCTTACCCAGGATGCCTGCTATACCATGGCCAATATGATGGCCGCCATACCCCCCGGGCTCTATTGGGATATTCCCCAATCGATGACGGCACTCTACACATTTAAGATCATGCAATGCATGGGGGCCCAGATCGTCCCCGCGCATGACCCGGAATTCTGGAAAAACAAACCCTTGGGTCCCGAAACCCTGAGCTATGTGAGTTAAATCAGAATGTCTTTGAATTTTTGCTTGCCCCGTATGCTTGCTTTCCATATACTCGGTTTTCATAAACCAACCTTGAATTTCACAACCTTCACAAGTAGAAACGGGGCAGGCTTAACAAGTAAACCTTCAGCTGTTACACGACCTGTTTTGCAAAATGACTGCACCAAAGCATTCACATTAGATCCTTTGTCTGAAACGGTCACTGCCAAAAAGCCTTTGGCGCTTCAATATCAGAGATGTACCAGTAGAATCCAACAACCTAAAAACCGGGAAAAGGAGGTGGTCACAACATCGACACGAGGGTAAAGGGACGATGCAAACGAGGGATACATTTTAGGACAAAAGACTTGAATGTCTATTAAGGGGGCTACTTATGACTGAAAAAGGAATTGGCAGACGTGATTTCATGAAAACAACGGGCGTTGCCGGCCTGGCTGCAGGCGGCATGCTTCTGGGAGGTGCAACGGGTGCTCGTGCCGAAAAGAAGAAGGGCATTCCCAAAACACCCATCAAAGTGGCGGCCATCAGTTTCTTGAGCGGACCGGCTGCCGGGCCTTTTGGCATTCCCGGTGACAACTCTTACAAGATGATGGCGGATATCTATAACAAAGAGGGTGGGATCCTGGGCCGAAAGATCGAACTCATCAGTCTGGACGAAGCGGGCGGCGCCAAAGTCCAGGTGGAATTGGCGCGAAAACTGATCCTGGAAGACAAAGTGGATGTCATCCTGGGCTATATCTCTTCCGGTGACTGCAAGGCCGTATTGCCCATGTCCGACGAGTTGGGCGGACTCATGCTGGCTTACGACTGCGGCACCCATGTCCTCATGGAGCAGAAAAAATCACCTTACAAAGTGCCCAAGTTTGAACTGGGATTCAGGACCGCGGCCCATCTGGGCCAGGACAACATTGCCCTGGCGCTTGCCATCAAAAAGTACATGCCCAACGTGAAAAAAATCGCCGGCATCAATCAGGATTACGCCTGGGGACGTGATTCATGGCATATTTTTGAACTGGCCATCAAAAAGCTGTTGCCGCAGGTGGAGGTGGTCAAGACCCTCTGGCCCAAGATTTTCACCACCGATTTTACCGCCCATGTGAGCGCGCTCATGGGTTCCGGCGCTGAAATCGTCCACTCTTCCCTCTGGGGGGGCGATGCGGTGACCTTTATCAAACAGGCCATGGGTGCCGGGTTTTTCAAACAGGCCAAGCTGGCCATGAGCCGGGGCGAGCCGTATCCCCAGGAAATCGGTGCGGACTTTCCCGAAGGGCAGTTCATCTGCTGTGCGGGGGCCCATTACTTCCTCTACCCGGCCTGGGACAAATGGCCCCTCAACAAGTGGTTTGTGGCGGAATTCAAGAAACGGTACAATAAATACCCCACCTACCCATCGTACCACGCGTTTCAGGCTCTGGCCTCCTATAAAACCGCCGTGGAAAAAGCATCCAGCCTCGTGGGAGGCTGGCCCAGCATTGAAGAAATCGCCAAGGCTCTCGGCAACATGAGCGTTGAAACCCCGTCAGGGTATCTGGTCATCAACAAGGATCACAATGCCCGCGAAGACTGCCTGGTGGGCATTTCCAAGAAAGTGAAGGAATTTCCCTTCCCCATACTCGATCCTGACAAGCTGGAAGTGTTCCCCTCATTCCAGGTGAATGCGCCGGCCGGTATTTCCACCGAAGCCTGGATCAATAGCTGGAAGGCATGATTTAATTCTTAAGGACATGCGGCGGAAGTTTTCTTCCGCCGCATTTTGGAAATCCGCTGTAACTTTATGGAAGGTTATGAAACCAAACCGCTTTTATAAGGAGGGCCTTTGCCAATGTGGCTGATATATGCCCTCAACGGACTCTATTTCGCGGCCTTTCTCTTTTTGACCTCCTTAGGGTTGAACATCATTCTGGGCGTCATGGGTATTTTAAACCTGGCCCACGGCTCCCTCTACGCCGTTGGCGGTTTCGTCGCTGCTTATGTTATCGGGCTGATGGCCCAGAGCAGTCTTCCCCTGATGGTTCCGGTGGCGGTTCTATGTGCCGTGGCCGTGGCCGGTTTGGTGGGAGGTATTCTGGAGACGACACTGCTCAAGCACATGTACCGCCGTGCCCTTGAATACCAGCTGTTGATAACCTTTGGCATCCTCATGCTGATTGAGGATCTCATCAAGCTGGTTTTCGGCGGCGAGTCCCGGTACGCTTCGGCCCCCTTTGACGCCATGGGAAGCCTGGAAATTATGGGACACACCTACTCCATCTATTTTCTCTTCGTCATGGCATTTGCCCTGTTGGCGGGACTCTGCATATGGTGGATCATGGTGAAAACACGGTTGGGCATCATGCTCCGGGCCATTGAAATGGATCGTGAGATGGCACAGGCCATGGGTATTCCCATGCGAAGCCTGACAATCACCGCCTTTATGCTCGGATCCGCCCTGGCGGGGCTTGCCGGAGCACTGGTGGTTCCCACCACACCGGCGGTGCTTGGGATGGGGATGGATCCCCTTATCATGGCATTCATCGTTGTGGTCATCGGCGGACTGGGAAGTCTCAAGGGCGCATTTCTGGGATCCCTTATCGTGGGACTCACGAGGTCTTTTACGGTTGCCTATTTCGCGGAACTCGAAATGCCGCTATTGTTTTTGATCGCCGTGGTCATTCTCGTCATTCGGCCTGAAGGTCTGTTTGGTCAGAAATAGAAGAGGAATTGATGAAAAAGTATATTATTAACGCCCGTACCGCCTGTTATGTGGTGGCATTGATTGTCCTTTTTGCCCTGCCGCATATCATAACGCCGTATCATCTGACACTGGTGGAAACCGGCCTGTCACTGGCCATCATGGCCCTGGGCCTCAACCTGCTCTTGCGCTACACAGGCGTTCTCTCTTTTGGGCATGGGGCCTACTTTGCTGCCGGCGCCTATGCCGTCGGGCTCCTCTACATGTATTGGCCGGATCATTTCACCTTTGAATACGCCATGTTGGCATCCCTCGTCGTTTCAGCGGCAATTTCAGCGCTTTTCGGACTGGTCTGTGTTCGCCATACCCGCGTGTTTTTCTCCATCCTCACTCTGGCGCTCTCCATGCTTCTCTTTGCGGTTTTAGAAAAAGCATATCATTACACCGGCGGTTCAGACGGCATTCGGGTGCCCATCCCAACCTTTTTCGGTCACGAATTCGAAGGGATGCGGCGCTTTCAGTTCCTTTGCGGCCCCTACTATTATATCGTTGTGGGTGTTTTTTCCGTGGCCACATTCATCATGCTGGCCATCGTGAACTCACCCTTTGGAAAGGCGCTGCAGGCCACCCGGGACAATGAACTCCGGGCTGAAATGATCGGCATTCGGGTTAAACGGTACCGTCTGTACGCTTTCATTATTTCCGGAACCTTTTCAGGACTTTCAGGGGGGATATGGAGCTTCGTAAACGGCCATATCACACCGGAAATCTGTAACTGGGTCTTTTCGGGTGAAGTGGTCTATATGGTCCTTCTGGGGGGGTTTATGATATTCGAAGGTCCCATCGTGGGCGCGGTTCTTTTCACCTACATGAGGCTCTATGCCGTGGCCCTTACGGAAT
Source organism: Thermodesulfobacteriota bacterium (assembly GCA_028278625.1). The sequence goes on along the minus strand of JANQDY010000272.1, from coordinate 19,732 downwards.
ACTGGATGCTGATTATCGGTGCGACCCTGATTTTTCTGGTATTGGCCTTGCCAAGCGGCATTACCGGGGGAATTTTCAGCATCGTCAACCGATTGAAGCCGAAGAACGCTTAGGAGGAGACCCATGCTAGAGGTTCAGAAAGTTCAGAAATCCTTCGGGCAGTTTATGGTGATCAGCGATGTCAGTTTCTCCATTCAGAACAACGAGGTGGTGGCGCTTCTGGGACCCAACGGTGCCGGTAAAACCACCATGGTCAACCTCATCAGCGGGCACCTTCGGCCCGACTCCGGAACGATCCGTTTGGATGATCGGAACATCACGGCCGCGCCCGCCCATGTGCGTATCGCACTGGGAATCGCCAGGAATTTCCAGATCACCCAGCTGTTTGAAGAACTGAGTGTTCTGGATAATGTACGCAACTGCATCTTTTCGGCCCAGAAGCGGTCCGGACGGTTTTTCAAGCCGGCCGATGCCTACAAATCCCAAAAAGAAGAAGCCATGAATATTCTTGAAACCTTCAATCTGGCGCAGTTTGCCCGGGATCCGGCATCGGCCTTGAGTGAGGGAGACAAGAAGATCCTGGATACCGCCATGGCCTTCGCCCTCAAGGCCAAGTTCCTGCTTCTGGACGAACCCACCAGCGGCGTCGCCACGTCCGACAAGTTCAAGGTGATGGATACGATTATCCAGGCGATCCAGAAACAGGGGACCGCCACCCTTATCATCGAACATGACATGGATATTGTCGTGGAATACACGGACCGCGTCATGGTGCTGGCAGAGGGCCGCATTCTGGCGGACGGGGTATCGTCGGAAGTCATGGAGAACAAAGAGGTGAAAGAAACGCTTTTCGGAGTGAGCGATTAATCATGCTGCTATCCATCAAACAACTCGATTTCTTTGTCAAAAAGTCCCAGATTCTTCGATCGGTTTCCTTGGACGTGGATGAAAAGGAAATCGTCGGTCTTTTAGGTAGAAACGGTGCGGGGAAAAGCTCCATCCTCAAGTCTGTTCTGGGACTCTATGTGCCGGAATCGGGAAGTATTTTCTTTAAAGGGGATGACATTGTCCGCTTCTCCACCCGGCAGCGCGTGCTGAAAGGGCTGGCCTACGCCCCCGAGGATGCGAGGGTTTTTCCCGAACTGACCGTAAGGGAAAACGTTCAGCTCTCCACGTGGATTATCGAAAAACGCGAAGCAGCCAATACCTTCGACATTGAACAGGGATTTGAGATCTTCCCCAAACTGCGGGACCTCTGGGAGCGAAAAGGGGGTAATCTTTCGGGCGGGGAAAAGAAAATGGTGTCGGTGACCCGGGCACTTGCCTTAAATCCCGATCTGCTGCTTCTGGATGAGTCTTTTGAAGGGTTATCCCCTCTGGTGGTACGCCATTTTTCAGATGCCATGGGGCGGATTCGGGACTTGAAAATATCCATTCTTCTGGCCGAATCCAATCTGGCCAATACCGCACGGGTGGCCAACCGGGCCTATGTGGTAGAGCGGGGGGAAACCATCTTTGAAGGGACGCCTCAAGAAATCGAGGGGGAAGAGAGCCTGAGTCTGATCCTGGGACGCTGATCTCTGCCCTCATCACAAAGGAGATTCCGTTTATGCTGGATAGAATCAACATTTTTCGAACGACGCCCCGCATTGTCATGGGGCCGGGTGCCGTAAACGGCCTGGGCCGGGAAGCACGTGCTCTAAAAGCCGCTCGTGCGCTTGTTGTCACCGATCCGGGGATCATGGAAGCGGGGATCCTGGGTCCGGTGGAAGCTTCGTTATCGGAAGCCCGCGTCAGATACCAGGTTTTCAGTGACGTATCGCCCGATCCCCGTCATCAGACGGTCGAGAACTGTCTTGCGACTGCCAGGGATTTCAAACCCACATGCGTCATTGGACTTGGCGGCGGCAGCCCCCTTGACATTGCAAAGACCGTGGCCGTCATGCTCAAGAACAAAGGGGATATCCTGGATTATTGCGGCATTGATCTGGTGCCGAAACCGGGGATTCCCACCATCATGGTTCCCACCACGGCCGGCACCGGAAGCGAGGTCACCCCCATCGCCATCCTGTCGGACGATGACGAAAAGCTCAAAAAAGGGGTGGTGAGCCCCTATCTTTTTCCCATGGTCGCTTTGCTGGATCCCTTGCTCACACTGGGACTTCCCCCATCCGTTACCGCGGCCACCGGCATGGACGCACTGATTCACGCCATTGAGGCCTATACCAGTGTCAACGCCAACGGCATGACCGATATGTTCGCGGCACGGGCCATCGAAATGATTGCCGACAACCTCAGAACGGCTTACGCCCACGGTGAAAACTTGGATGCCCGATCGGCCATGCTGGAGGCAAGCCTTCTGGCAGGCATCGCCTTTGCCAATGCGGGTGTTACCGCTGTGCACGCTTTTGCCTATCCCATCGGTGCCGAATTCCACATTCCCCACGGTGTCGCCAATACGCTGATGCTGGCGGAGGTCATGAAATTCAACCTGGTGGGGAACCTTGTAAAATTCGCGGATATTGCCGCACTCATGGGAGAGCCGGTTGACGGCCTGTCCGATCGCCAGGCGGCAGCGGCGGCGGTGGAAGCCGTGATGGTCCTGGCACAGGATCTTCAGGTGCCCACCAGCTTGAGCGAATTCGGGGTTACCGAAAACCATATCGACGATCTTGCGGAAGGGGTCATGAAAGTCACACGGCTGCTCGCCAACAACCCTAGAGGCCTTTCCAAAGATGACGCGGCGGATATTTACCGGCGCGTCCTTTAGGAACCAAGCGCAAAAATCAAGAGCAACGAAAGGCAAGTGATCAAATGTTTGGATTTTTCAATCAGGTGTTAAGCGTGGATTTGTCGGAAAGCAGCGCCACAACTCTGCCGCTTTCGGATGACATTCTAAAAGAAACCCTGGGCGGCAAAGGGCTGGCCACGCACCTCTTGCTGGCCCACAATCCACCCGGCGTCGACCCCCTTTCTCCTCTGAACCATCTTATTTTTGCAACGGGTCCGGTCACGGGAACCGCCATCTGGGGATCCTGCCGCCACGGGATCTTTACCAAATCCCCTCAGACCGGCGGCTATTCGGAGTCCTACTCCGGCGGCAAGGCGGCGGAACCTATGGCCGCCACGGGCTTTGATGCCGTTATGTTAAAAGGTGCGTCCACTGACCCGGTGTGGGTTGAGATTTCACCTAAGGGCGCCGCCTTCCATGACGCCCGGGACTTGTGGGGGCTGGACACCTATGAGACGGAAGACCGTTTAAAAGCCTGGATGAAGGAACAGAGGCCCCAGGCAAAACGGCCCGGCGTCGTGGTCATCGGCCCCGCAGGCGAAAACCTGGTCCGCTTTGCGGTCATTGAAAACGATTACTGGCGCTCCGCCGGCCGCACCGGCGTGGGAGCCGTCATGGGGAGCAAGAAAATCAAAGGGATTGTCTTCTGGGGAGATGCGGGTAAAGGCGTGGCCCACCGAGACCGGGTGAAAGCCTTTGCCAAGGCCATGGCCGCAAAAGCCAAGGAAGACGCTGGCGTGGGTGCCTACAAATCCATGGGCACCCCCATGCTGGTGGACGTCACCAACAACATGAACTGCTTCCCCAGCCGTTACTGGCGGGAAGGGACCGTTCCTCACAGGGACAAAATCAATGCGGCGGCACTGCATGATCGGTGTCGTGTCAAACCGAACGCCTGTCTCAAGTGCTTCATGGCCTGTGGCAGGCTCGCCACGGTCAAGAGCGGGCGGCATGCGGGATTGACCATCGAAGGCCCTGAGTATGAAACCATATTTGCCTTCGGAGGCCTCTGCGGGGTGGAGACCATCGAAGAGATTGCCTATCTCAATGACATCTGCGACCGGCTGGGACTGGACACCATCAGTGCCGGCAATCTGGCGGGTCTGGCCATAGATGCCTCGCGTCAGGGAAAGATCCATGAGAACCTCCCCTACGGGAACGTGGACAAGATTGCCGCCCTGCTCAAGGACATGGCATACAACAAGGGCCTTGGGGGCATTCTCTCCCAGGGGATCAAGTCCGCCGCCAAACAGATGCAAATGGCAGACCAGGCCATTCACGTAAAAGGGCTCGAACCGGCCGGATATGATCCCCGCGTGCTCAAAGGCATGGGTCTGGCATACGGAACAAGTGATCGCGGGGCGTGCCATCTGCGGGCCACCTTTTACAAGCCCGAGCTGGCCGGCATCGTGGAAATTGAACAGATTGAAGGGAAGGCCGAAATCTTCACCCAGTGGGAGGACCGGCTGACGTTTTTTGACACCCTCGTCATGTGCCGTTTCTACCGGGACCTTTACCAATGGGAACAGCTGCAAGAGATTATCAATGGCGTCACGGGCCTTGATCTCGCCATAGAAGATATGGTAAACATTGCCAAAAGAACCACCGATCAGGTGAGGCGTTTTAATCTGCGCGAAGGACTTACGGCACTGGATGACCAGTTGCCGCCACGCTTTCATGACGAACCCCTGCCTGAAACGGACAAGGTCATCACCCGGGACCAGATGAATACGATGCTCAAGGAATACTACCAGGTGCGGGGGTGGGACAGCGAAGGGAGGCCTTTATAGCCTTCCAAAAGGAGGCACATGGAGATTTTCGATTTGACCGGCAGGGTCGCGGTGGTGACCGGCGGCACCAAGGGGCTGGGTAAGAATTCCGCCATGGCCCTGGCCAAGGCTGGCGCGGATATTGCCGTCTGCGGCAGGAACAGGGACGATCTCAAACGGGTTTCCCGGGCCATCAGAGAGATGGGAAGGGATTCCCAAGGCTTTGTCCTGGATGTCACCAGTAAGAAAAGCGTCCACGACGGCATAGGGGATATTCTCAAACACTTCGGAAAAATCGACATCCTCCTGAACAACGCCGGGCTGAACCACCGGGAACCGGTGGTCGACTACCCCGAAGAGGCCTGGAACCTGGTGATCAACACCAATCTGAAGGGTTATTTTCTGGTGACCCAGGCCGTAGCCCCCCACATGCTGGAGAGAGGCTATGGAAAGGTCATCAACATGGGCTCCATTTTAGGAAAGATCGCCCTGCCCAATCAACTGGCATATGCCTCCGCCAAGGGAGGGGTGGTTCAGATGACCAAAATCATGGCCCTTGAGTGGGCCAAGAAAGGGATTCGGGTCAACGCCATCGGCCCCACCTACTTTGAAACCGAGATGGTTAAACCGATCCGGGATGACCCGGAACGGTTTAACTTCATCAACACCCGGACCCCCATGGGCCGGTGGGGGTATTTGCCGGAAATGGAAGGGATCGTCATTTTTCTGGCGGCGCCGGCTTCCGATTTCATCACCGGGCAGACCATCTATATTGACGGGGGTTGGACCATCGCCTGATACCCCATGAGGAGACAATGGCATCTATTTATGAACGGAAACCATGGCTTAGGAACTATCCAAAATGGGCCAGGGAAGACATCGACTGCCCCTCGGCCACTGCCATTGGCGACTTCACCAGGAGCGCCGGTGCAAAGCCCCACGCACCGGCGCTTTATTATTTCGATCATGAAATCTCTTTCGGCCAGGTTGACCGCTTTTCCAATCAACTGGCGTTGGCTTTCAGGGATCTCGGAATACGGAGAGGGGACCGGATTGTGGTGGACCTTCAAAATGTCCCCCAATTTCCCATGGCCGTTTACGCCGCGTGGAAACTGGGGGCCGTCGTGGTGCCCCTTAATCCCATGTACAGGGAAAAAGAACTCAGCTATTTCCTGAAAGATTCCGAAGCTACGCTTTTCCTGACACACGATGAGACCGCGGCCGGTCTCGATCTTACCTTTTTGAAACAGACGCCCATTAAAAATGTCATTGTCACATCCCCTTTTGATTTTATTCCGGAAAACGCCGATCCCCCGAAACTCCTGAAAAACAGGCCTCGCAACATCGCTGTCCCCGAAACCCTTGAATTCATGGAAATCATCAGACCCTTTGAGGGGGAGACGCCTGAAAATCCCGGAATCACACCCCGGGACGTGGCCTATCTCACCTACACCTCGGGAACAACGGGTCCGCCAAAAGGGGCCATGAACACCCACGGCAATATCGCCTATAACGCCCGGGTCTATGAGATGATGCAGCGGATCGACCAGAGGGATGTGGTGCTGGGGGTGGCCCCGCTGTTTCATGTGACCGGCGAAGTGGCCCATCTGGGCATCGCCGCCCTTGCGGGCATCCCTTTGATCCTTTATTACCGGTTTGACGCGGGGGAAACCCTGCGCCTCATGGAAACATGGAAAGCCACGGTCACCGTGGCCTCCATTACCGTCTACATCGCCCTTTTGAACCATCCGGATGTCGGCAAACGAGACCTTTCCAGTTTCGTCAAAGCCTACAGCGGCGGTGCGCCGGTCTCTGAGGCCATTGTCCATCAGTTTGAAGAAGCAACCGGGCTCTACCTCTACAATGTCTACGGCATGACCGAGAGCAATTCCCCTTCCCATCTGGTGCCCTGGGGAGAACGGGCCCCCGTGGATCCTGAAAGCGGCGCCCTCTCCGTCGGCGTACCGGTTCCCGGATGCGTCATGAAGATCATGGATCTGGATGACGGAAACCGTGAACTTCCTCCGGGGGAAGTGGGCGAAATCGTCGATTCGGGTCCCATCGTGGTCCCCGGCTACTGGCGAAAGCCGGAGGAGACGGCCCATGCCATTCGCGACGGCTGGCTGTATACCGGTGACGTGGGGAAAATGGATGAGGATGGCTGGTTTTACCTGGTGGACCGTAAAAAAGATATGATCGTGGCCTCGGGCTACAAGGTCTGGCCAAGGGATGTGGAGGATGTGATTTATCAGCATCCCGCGGTCAAGGAGACAGCGGTTGTGGGCGTCTCGGACCCCTACCGGGGAGAGACGGTGAAGGCCTTTGTGGCACTCAAAGAGGAAATGGCGGGCAAAGTCACCGAAGAAGAAATCATCAACTTCTGTAAAACACGAATGGCGGCTTACAAGTACCCTCGAAAAGTTCAATTTGTGGATGAAATCCCCAAGACCCAGACCGGAAAGTTTCTACGGCGGGAACTGAGAGAGAAACAGACGGAAGAAGGATGAGGCTTCCCAATAATCCCCTTGATTGCCCTCACAATCACATCACCCGCTTGCTGCCGAGATTATCTTACAGCTTCCTTATACCACTGAAACACCTCACTGATTATTCTCTATGCTCAAGTGCTCTGAATGTCAATGCCAGATGCGCTTCAATGGATTAAACAGAAAAAGATCGAAAAGCCAAAAAAAGACTTGACAAAAAATATTTTGCCAAGTATTTTGACAATAATATTTTTGTCAAAATACTGATGAATGGAGGCAAGCCCATCATGCGAAACATCACCGGCCAAGCCGTCAGCGGAGATGATTTTTTCCATAGACCCAGGGAGATAAAAAGACTCTGGAAGGCCCTTGAATCGGGGAGCAATATTCTGATCACAGCACCCAGACGTGTGGGTAAAACCTCCATTTTGTTTCACTTTAGGGACAACCCGCAACAAGATTTCAGCTTTGTCTACATTATCACGGAATCGATAGATTCTGAAAACGAGTTTTACAAACGGCTTTATGTGGAGATTGCAAAGAGTGATTTCATCGGTCGGTGGGAAAAAGCCGTTCAATCGGCGACTGGTGCGGTTCGAAAGGTTCTGGATAAGATCAAAGGATTCAGAGTGGGCGGTACCGGCATTGATCTAAACAAGAGCGAAGAGCCTGCTTATTTTACCGAACTGGTCGAATTGCTTGAATCTCTACGGATTGATGAACGCCTCATCATTCTGCTGGATGAATTCCCCCAGACGGTTGAAAACATCATACGGAAAAAGGGGAATGATCAGGCCATCCGGTGTCTCCAAACAAACCGAGAACTCCGTCACAACCCGAATATCAAAAACATTCAGTTCGTCTATACAGGTTCTATCGGACTCGAAAATGTGGTCGGTAGACTGGGAGCCATAAATGAAATCAACGATCTGAACCCTGTAAAAGTGGAACCGTTGACCCGCGAACAGGCAGAGCAAATGGTTCATGCGCTTTTGGAAAATCTGGAGATCAAAATCGACACCGCTCAAATGGCCTATTTGCTCGACAAAATCGAATGGTTGATCCCCTATCATATCCAATTGTTCATCAAAGAGATCGATGACATGGCCATTGATGATGCATCACTTATTGTCTCAAACCAAACGGTGGATCAGGCCATTGACCGGATGATCGAGACCCGAGCGTATTTTGAATACTGGCAGAGCCGTATCAGAAAATCGTTCTCCGGTGATCAATTCACCTTTGCGGAAAACCTGCTTAGCATGCTTTCCCAAAGAGAACGCATGGCTTCTCATGAGCTATTTGACATTGCCTCTAAACACGGCGTACAGAGATCCCATAAAGAGATCATCCGATCACTGGTTCATGACGGATATATCAATAACAATGATGACCCGGGCGTATACCGATTCAATTCACCCCTATTAAGAATATGGTGGAAGAAAAATGTCGCCAATTAAAAAGATCGTCAATCTCTACAACCCGGCCAATTTGACGAAAGAGGAACTGAAAGAAAGCTTTGTGGTGCGCGGCGGCATTTTCCGGAAGATGTTGGATGCCATAAAGGACGCCCCCATGTCGGCACCGGAGCAGCATTATCTTGTTCAGGGACCCAGAGGCACCGGGAAGACAACCTTGTTGCTCAGGCTCAAATACGCGGTTCTGGAAGATGAAGAGCTCTCCCGAAAGGTGATACCCATTGCATTTAATGAAGAGCAGTACGGCATTCGTAGCCTCTTTCGTCTCTGGGATGCCGTGGCTGATTATCTTGAAGAGGAATCGCCTGGTGAGTTCGATGGCCTCTATAAACAGGTGGAAGACCTGGAAGATGATGCAGACCAATGCTTCGAGACTTTATTCAATGCACTTCAAAAGCGGAAGAAGAAGCTGCTATTGTTGATCGACAACATCGGAGATCTGTTTAACAGGTTCACGAAAAAAGAAATGCAGCGTCTTCGGGAAATACTGATTACTTCGAAGGATATCATTATCGTAGGCGCGTCATCCGTCATTCTTGAACATACTTACAGCTACGACAAACCTTTTTTCGATTTTTTTAAAATCATCCACCTGAAAGGGCTTGATGGTAATGAGACCGAGACACTCCTTCTCCATCTGGGGGAAGAATACGAAACGTCTGAAGTCAAAGAGATTGTGAAAAAGCAGAAAGGGCGAGTAGAAGCCCTTCGGAGACTCACAGGCGGGATTCCCCGAACCATCATCCTGCTATTTGAGATCTTTTTGGATGATGAGGACGGCAACTCCTTCAAGGATCTTGAGGCGATTTTGGATCGAGTGACACCCCTCTATAAACATCGCATGGATGATCTATCACCTCAACAACAGGATATCGTCAACACCATCGCCATGCACTGGGATGCCGTGAGCACCAAAGAGATCGCAAAAGACGTTCGTATGGAGAGCAAAGCCGTATCGGCGCAGTTAAGGCAACTGGAAAAAAACCGTATCATTCATAAAATCAAGACCTCCACCAAAAATCATCTTTATCAAATTACCGAGCGTTTCTTCAACATCTGGTACCTGATGCGGCACGGTAGGAGCGGGGATAAGAAGAAGGTGTTGTGGCTTGTTCGCTTTTTGGAGTCATGGTGCTCAGAAGAAGATCTGATTAGGCGAACACAAACACTAATAGGTTCTCTCAAAAGGGATGATTATAATCCCCATCACGCATATTTTCTGACGGAAGCGTTGGCGCGCACAGCCCTTCCTATGGATCATCAACACCACTTGATACGGGCAACTAGGAATTTTCTTGAAACAACTGATAAACAACTACTAAAGAATTTATCAAAATCAGACAAGGAATTATATAATGAATCAGAATTGATTTTTAAGAGAAAACAATATGTAGACTGCGTCAACAATCTACTGGAAATGAATAATAAGCACATAGGTGTCTATATAAATATAGCCCGTTGTTATTATAATATGGGTGAAAGCTCCAATACTGAGAGATATTATCTGTTGGCAGTCGAAGAGGAAAATGCCGATGCTATGTTTTCCCTGGCTCTACTGTATGAAACAGAATTCAAAGATATCGACCGCGCCGAGAAATATTATCTCATGGCCATCGAAAAGGAACACGCAAACGCCATGTTCAACCTAGCGTCATTGTATGAAACAGAATTCGAAGACACCAACCGCGCCGAGAAATATTATCTCATGGCCATCGAAAAGGAACACGCAATTGCAATGAACAACCTAGCGAATCTATATCGGGCTGAATTCAAAGATATGGATCGCGCTGAGAAATATTATCTCATGGCCATCGAAAAGGAACACGCAATCGCAATGAACAACCTAGCGTCATTGTATGAAACAGAATTCAAAGACATGGATCGCGCTGAGAAATATTATCTCATGGCAGTTGATAATAATAATGCTAATGCCATGAACAATATAGCGAATCTATATCGGACTGAATTCAAAGATATCGACCGCGCCAAGAAATATTATCTCATGGCCATCGAAAAGGAACACGCAACTGCAATGAACAACCTAGCGTCATTGTATGAAACGGAATTCAAAGACATGGACCGCGCTGAGAAATATTATCTCATGGCAGTTGATAACAATGATGCTAATGCTATGAACAATATAGCGAATCTATATCGGACTGAATTCAAAGACATCGACCGCGCTGAGAAATACTATCTCATGGCAGTTGATAATCATAACGACCGCGCCATGAACGACTTGGCCTGGCTCTATTTTACACTGAAAATGAAACGGAAAGAATGTCTGGCGCTTGCAAGGCAATCTGTGGATGTCAAAGCATCCTTAGTGAACCGACATACGCTGTCCTGTGCACTTCTATGGAATAATCAGATTGAAGCATCCATCACCTTTTTTGAAAAGATCATTCATCAGCGGGAGACAATTGAAAAACATTATGAGGACATACAATTGTCCCTGATTTTTTTCATCGGGAAAAAGCAGTATCATTACGTGCTCAACCTCTTCAAGAACGACCTGCTGAAACTGAAAGATCGTTTTAAACCGCTCTATTACGCCCTGATGACCTTGATGCAGGATGAATATCCCGATGAGATCAAGAAAATGGGTGTAGAGTTAAAGGAGACCGTTGAAGAGGTCCTTGCTACTATTGAAAAGATGGCTAGGGATTATGAATAGAATGAACGATGGATACTACCGTAGCTTAAGCCCCAAATCCGGTCTTTCTCCAGATAAGCTGTCTGCGCTATCCCCCAGGCCATTTCCCCTGGTAGCCGTTCAGAAAACAGACCTCCTCAAAGGGCCTTTTGGGGACGAAGTGCTGCCCTTTTTCGTCCCGCCAGTACCTGACGTCACCGTTTTTCATATCAACCACCTTGGGTTTCTCTCCGGGCCATCCCATGGCGATGACGGAATCCGCCGTCAACCGCTCCGGCAGGTCGAGAATCAGGGACACCTTTTCCCGGTCAAAGGAACGCAGCCATGTGGCGCCAAGACCATAGGCACAGGCCCCCATTAAGATGGTCTGGGCCGCCGCCCCCACATCCCGAATGGTTTCCGTAATCGCCAGGTCCTCATTTCTTGCGATCAATATGTGGGCGGTCGGTTCTTCCCCGGGTTTCGGCTGACCGGCACCCCCCAGATGCGCCGCGAACTTCTGGGTTTCAAAAATCTTCCTGACCAGGGAGGGATCGGTTACCGCGATAAATACGAGGGCCTGCCGGTTGACGGCGGAAGGTCCCAAACGGGCCGCATCCACCAGCCTCTTGAGGACCAAAGGATCCACTTGGCCCTGCTTGAACCTCCTGACGCTTCGGCGCAGTTCAATGATCCTGTGAAAAGCGGTGTTCATGGTGCCTGCTCCTCTCCTCCTCCAAGGGGACGTCAATCTCAGGTATCTGACTCAGCCCCGTCCAGAACGGTTCGCACTTTGTTTAATAACTCCATCAGTTTATACGGTTTGCCGATAAATCCCACGTCCTTTGTTTTCAGCGTCTCCCTAAAAGTGCCGTCGACGGAATACCCGGTGGCGAAGATAAGCTTTGCTGTGGGATCTATTTCAATAATTTCCTGAAAACATTTGTGGCCGCCCATCCCCGGCATACCGATGTCCATAATGATCAAGTCAATCTCCCGGGGGTTCTTGGAATAGATCGAAATGGCTTCTTCTCCGCTGGATGCCTTCAGAATGCTGTATCCGTGCCTTTTTAGAAACTCCGACGCCAGTTCCCTGATGAATTCTTCATCGTCAACGACAAGGATTGTTTCGGTCCCGCCTTTGGGTGCTTCCGGTTGAAGCATATGGTCATCGTCATCATCTGATTCGGCCTTTTCCGCCGCGGGCAAGTAGATCCTGAAAACCGTTCCCTCGCCGGGAACACTGTCACAGGTAATATGCCCCCCGTGCTTTTTGATGATGCCATATACCGAGGCAAGGCCCAGGCCTGTGCCTTTTCCCGTTTCCTTTGTGGAAAAAAAGGGTTCAAAAATGTGGTCAACGGTTTCCCCATCCATCCCGTGTCCCGTGTCGGATACCGTGATCAAGACATGGTCTCCCGGTTCAATACCGGGAAAGGACTTTGTGAAGTCCTCATCCAGGGTCACGTTCCCGGTTTGGATGGTGAACTTGCCGCCGTCGGGCATGGCATCCGCCGCATTACTCCCAAGGTTGAGAAAAATCTGCTCCACTTGAACCGGGTCGGCCTTGACGGACCACAAACGGCGGCCCAAACGGAGTTCAATGGCGATCATTTTGGGAATGGTTCGCTCCAGTATCCCCCTGATTTTTTCCACCAGCCCGTTGAGATCTACCAACATCCGTTCCGGTTCCACTTTGCGGCTGAAGAGGAGGAGCTGCCGGACCAGGTCCGCCGCCCTTTCACCGGCCCGGGAGATGGCCTTCAAATTGGTGCAATCGGGATCATTCTCTTTCTTCTCGATGAGCATTATCTGTGCATATCCGGTAATCGCTTGAATCAGATTGTTGAAATCGTGAGCAATTCCGCTGGCAAGGGTTCCCACGGCCTCCATCTTTTGCGCTTGGGCCAACTGTGATTCAAGTTGTTTCTGAGCGGTGATGTCGCGACCAAAAGCGATGGATCCGATGGGATTTCCGGTTTCATCCGTAAGATTTCTTGAATGCCACGAAATGGTCCTGGTCGTATGATCCTTTCGATTTATGGTCGTTTCAAAATTCTCGATGGCCTCACCCCGATTGATAATGGCGGAAGCTTTTGCCAGCATGTCCTCACGGTATTCCTTATCAGGGTACGACCATTCCCAAATTTTGCTATGGCCCAAGACTTCCTCTTTCGTGTATCCGCTGATCTCTTCAGCCGCCCTGTTCCATATGACCACGTTCCCCTCATTGTCTAAGACATTGAGCCACACATTGGCATTGTCGATAACCGTTTCAAGGTAGCGACTCGTTTGGTCAAGTTCCTTGTTGCTCGACCGTAGGGCCTCCTCAGCAAATTTGCGATTCTCCAGCAGATCTTTCAGGGTGAGTTGGATTTTGATTCTTGCCAGCAGTTCATCCTTGGAAAAGGGTTTCGGGATGTAATCGTTGGCGCCCGATTCAAATCCGGCAACCAGATCGTCAATCCGGTTTTTTGCCGTCAACATGACCACCGGCAGGTGGTCGTGGGGATACTTTTTCCTTAATCGCTTGCATACGTCGTAACCGGATATCTTCGGCATCATGACGTCCAGCAAGATCAGATCAAAGGGTTTACCGTCATCGTCTGCCTTTTGGATCATGTTGAGCGCCATTTCACCGCCATTGGCCTGTGAAATGGAAAAATCATTCAAATTGAGCTGATTGACCAGTACTTGTAGGTTCACCGGATCATCATCCACCACCAGAATGTGATAGTGGGACGCCGATGATGACGCGGGGTGGATCACTGCTTTTTCGGAGTCGTTTTCATCACCTGGAATCGAGGCATCGGCCAATCTGGCAACCCGGGTAAGAGAAACATCATCAGACGGTTCCATATCACCGGATACCCCAGAGGCCGCGGGCAGCCGAAACCAGAAATGCGATCCTTTTCCCACTTCGGAAGAAACGCCCATGGAACCTTTGTGCAGTTCCACCAGCTTCCGGCTGATGGCCAGGCCCAAACCGGTTCCGCCAAAAGCTCTCTCCGCGCTCCCGTCCACCTGTTCAAATGGCTCAAAGAGGTTTTCAAACTGGTCCGACGGAATCCCGATTCCCGTGTCGACCACATGGATGACCACATGCGCTTCTTCCAGCGTGGACGATACGGTCACAGTCCCTTTTTCCGTAAACTTGATCCCATTACCGATCAGGTTGTACAGCACCTGCTGAACCATGTCTTCATCGGCATATACCGGCGGCACATCGGCGGATATATGGTTTCGAAGTCGAAGGTCTTTCCCCTTGCATAAGGGTTTGGAAATCTCCAGCACGATATCCACCAGCACTTTGATATCCAGGGGCCGCTGGCGTAGTTTCAAGTCCTTCTTGCTCAGTTTGGAGAAATCGAGAATGTCATTCACCATATTGATCATTCTAAGGCCGCTGGATACCACCATCTTCAAGTTCTTTTCCGCTTTCCGGGGCAAGGGACCGGCAGCCCCATCCAACAATGATTCGGTAATTCCGATAATGCCATGAAGCGGCGTTCTCAATTCATGGGACGTATTGGCAAGGATTTCGTCTTTTATTCTGTTGACTTTCCGTAACCCCTCGGCCGTCTTCTTTTCCTGTATCAGCCTGACCCGTTGATATCGGTAAAAAAAGAAGAGAAGGGCCGAAGCAGATAGCAGGTACAGGCCATAGGCCCACCAGGTTTTCCAGGGCGGAGGCGCCACGTTGACCCGCAGGTTGACACCGGTTTCGTTCCAGATGCCGTCGTTGTTGGATCCTTTGATTTTCAGGTTGTACGTCCCGCCCGGAAGGTTGGTGTACTTGCCGAACCGCCGGGTCCCGGCCGAATACCAGGTATCGTCGATGCCTTCCAGCATATACTTGTAACGGTTCTTCAGAGGTTTCGTGAATTCAAGAGCTGCCGCTTCAAACTCAAAGAAATTGGAGCGCCAATCAAGGGTTATCTCGGTGAGTCTGGGCGGCATCTTCCCAAAGAACACCTCATCACCCCCCTGTCTGACTGAAGTCAGTACCACATTGGGAATATGGGGATTCTCTTTGATATCCTCCGGATAGAACCGGTTGGCACCTTTGAATCCCGCAAACCACATCTCGCCCTTTTTGGTAAGGCAGTGGGAAAACCAGTAAAAGACGTTCCCCTGAAGGCCATCGGCTTCCGTGAACAGCTTGTAGGTATTTTTTGCAGGATCAAATTTGATAATCCCTCCGCCGCTGCTCATCCACAAAATGCCGTTCTTGTCCTCCAGGATCCCCAATATGTTGTCATCGGGAAGTCCATCTTTTGATGTGAAGTGGGTGAACGCGCCTGTTTTCTTGTTGAATCTGTCCAGCCCGCCGGCCGTTGCCAGCCACAGAATATCAGGCCCGCTTTGGTGGATGGCGGATACATTGTCTTCAATCAGGCTGTTCGGGTTATCGGGAATGTGCCGGTTCCGGGTTACCTTTTCCGTTAAAGGATCAAACCTGTCCAGGCCGTAATTCCCCCCCAGCCAGAGGATGCCCTCTTCGTCTTGATGAATATCAACGTAACCTCCGGCCAACCGGGTGGGATCGTCCGGATTTGCAGGATAATGGGTAAAAATCCCTCTTTTCGTATCAAACTTATCAAGTCCCCCGAATGCCACGGCCAACCAGAGAATATCCGGATCAAACCTGTCGGGACAAATATCCAGCAGAAACCGGTTGTTGCTAAGGCTTTCAGGGTTTTTCGGATCATGTCGATAGTGTTTGACGAATTTGCCGGTTTCCCGATCAAAAAGAGACAATGTGCCTCGTGAAGCATCTGATGCGGCAACCCAGAAATTCCCTCTTCCGTCTTCAGCAATGGCGAAAACGCCCGGGGCCGGCAAGCCGCGGGGATTATTGGGATCATATTTGTAAGAGATGAAGGCATCGGTCTCCCTGACATATTTGTTCAGGCCCCCATTGCCGGTACCAATCCAAACGGTTCCCTGTTTGTCCTCATAGATGGGCAGTATTGTATTGCTGCTGATGCTCCCGGATTGCCTGGGGTCATGCCGGTACAGTGCAAACCCTTTTGTTTTCCGGTCGCTTTTAAGCACTGCCCCGGGTCTGCTGAACACCCACAAAATATTCGATCGATCAATATAGATTTGCTGGATGACCTTTGTCAGATTTGCATCGGGCGCGGTCGGATCATTCAGATACCGTTGGAACTTTCCGGTTTCCTTGTTGAGCCTGTTCAGTCCGCCATGGATGGTTCCCACCCAAAGGTAAATTGATTCATCCAGTAAAAGGGAAACAACGCTGTTGTTGCTGATAGTGGTGGGATCATTGGGATCATGTTGATAACGGATGAATTTCTCCGTTTTCCTGTCAAATCTGTTCAGTCCCCTGGTGCCGGTGCCGACCCAGAGAATGTCGCCACCATCTTCCAAGATCACATTGACCCTGTTTCCGCTCAGGCTATGGGGGTCCGCCGGGTCATGTCTGTAGTTGGTGAAGGTACCGGCGTTAAAATCGAATCTGGTGAGGCCGCCCCCTTCCGATCCGATCCAGAAGATTCCCGATGAATCCTGGTAAATGGTCGTGATCAATCCTTTGGGCAGGCTATTGGGGTTATTCGGGTCATGTTTGTAATGAATGAATGTATCGGTCTTGGGATCCAGCCTGCTCAAAACACCGTTTATCGTTCCAACCCAGACAAATCCTTGGTTGTCGACCCGTAAGGCGAATCCCCCGGCGCCCCTCAGGCTGTTCTCATTGTTGGGATCATGGATGTAATGCTTGATTTTGCCTGTACTCTTGTCAAACCTGTTCAATCCCTGGGTGTTGGTTAAGAGCCACAATGCCTCATCCGTATCGCAAATGGCCCTGATAAAATCCTCGGACAGGAAATCCGTCCCCTTTCGCCAGGTGTTCAATTCCCGGCCGTCGTATCGTTTCAGACCATTGCTGGTGGCGATCCAGAAAAATCCCTCCCGGTCCTGAACCATGCCCGTAAATTGAACACCCAGGTCCATGACCAGCTCAAACTTTATGGGGTCGCCATATGCGCCGGCCGGCAGAAGCGTGATCCCCAAAAGGAAGAGTATGATTCGTCTAATCGCCATTTTCGCTGCTCAGAAATAATGGGCACAACCGAATGCAACTTCAACACATTCGCTATGGCAATCCTTCTGAGCCTCCCTTTGAAACCATAGAAGCCTTCCATCAGGAATCTATGGCCGCCGCAATCCTTTCCGCGGTGCGTTTGATGGCTTCCATATCCCCTTGTTTCATCTCCGCGTTGCTGGCCTTTAAGGGCGGATCATCGGCACCCCGGGGCATCAGATGAAGGTGATAATGCATGATGATTTGGTTGACCCCCCTGCCGTTCAGCTGAACCGCCACCACTCCGATGGGATTCAGCGCCCTTTTAATGCCGTGAATCACCTTCTGGGACGCCAGGTGAACCGCGGCCAGGCTGTCCGGACTGATCTCGTAGAGGTTCTCAGCGTGTTCCTTGGGCACGATCAAGGTGTGACCTTCCGAAACCGGATTGATGTCTTCAAAAGCGATGACCTGTTCATCTTCATACACCTTGAAACAGGGCGCTTCGCCGTTAATAATTTTACAGAAAATACAATCATCCATTGCGTCTCTCCTTTATATTCTATGGTCGATCGGGGCCTCAATGGGTGGCGCAGGCGATGCACGGATCAAATGCGCGTACAACGCGGCCCACCGCATGCTCCAGTTCCATGTCCACCCTTTTGGGGGTGATATACTGTCTGGCCGCCACTTTGAGGGCCCGTTCAATGGCCATGACGTTGTGGACCGTGGGAATGATGAATTCCGCCTTTTCAATCAGACCGTTTTTGACGTGATAACGGTGAATAAGAGGTCCCCGGGGCGCTTCCACCAATCCGTATCCTTCCCCGTCCCTTTCCGTGTGGGGAACGGCCGTTTCCCCGGCATCCAGCGGTTCTTCTAAAATCCGAAGGGCCCGTTCAAGGGCGTAGACCAGTTCAATCCCCCGCGCGAGATCATAGAGCATCAGTGGGTGTGCGGGACGACCGAAATCCGATTGAAAGCGCTTGAGATACTTGTCCGCAAGGGGTGTTCCCATACAATCAAACATGTTGACGCGGGCCAGGCTGTTGGCACGAATGACCTCCCCCTTGTAGCTGGTCTTTCCCGCATAACTGTAGTCGGTTTCACGGTGGAGCAGCCGCCCCAGAAAATCCCCGGCAGGATAGTCGCCGTCTTCCGTACCGTCCGGATTCATGATGGACACCACTCCGGATATAAAATCCGGCCGATTTCTTCCGGCGGCGGAGATATAATATGCCGGCGCCGCGTCTCCCCATGAACCGATTCGGTTTCCCATTTCCGAGAGTTTTGTCCAGTAAGATTCAAAAAGATCATTGGCAATGGGAAGGGCTTTTTTTATCTCCCGGGCCGTTGTTTTGGCATCTTCTGATGATATGCCGGAGGTCATTCCCCCGACCACCGCTTTAACCGGATGAACAGACTGTCCTCCGGCGGTATTGATGAGATCGGTCCCTGCTTTGCGCACCAGCAGTGAACGGGCGCCGAACCAGGTTCGAAACGCCTCAATTTGCGGGTCTTTGGCGTGGTCAAAAATGCTGTTCAAGCCCAGGCAGTCAGGCATGGTGAACAGAAACAGGCTCGTGGCCTGGTTCTGGATCAGCTGACCCAGCAATAGCAACTCCCGCAGCTTCATGGCCAATGGCGGCGGGGTCACACCGTAGACGTCTTCCAGGGCCTCCACCGCCGCCAGGTGATGGGCGGTTGAACAAACACCGCAAATCCGCGGTACAATCACCGGCATCTGTTCCGCGGGGACCCCTTGTACAAAATGCTGAAAACCGCGAAATTCCGTTGCCTGGAAATGGGCTGAAACCACTTCCCCCGCCTCAACCTCAATGACCACTTGGGCATGCCCTTCGATCCTGCTCAATGGAAATGTGAGGGTCGCCATGTCAAAGCACCTCTACGGTCCTTTCCTCACCGGCACCGGTCAACACCTCGTGGGAAAACTGAAACAGGAAAAGTGAGAGCTGTGGCGAACGAAGTGCCCCATCGATTTCATCCGATGGAACATCGGTCATCTTGGAAAAGACCTTTTTAATGACAACCAGCCAGTGTTCCGGCTCTTTGTGAATGAAGGCTTCCGAAGGCCCCCGGCAACCGACGCAGGGTTGACCGGCACGGGTGCAGGGAGCGCCGCAACCGCCGCGGGTTGACGTACCGATACAGAGATATCCCTGATTGATGAGGCAGATACCGGGCTGGACAGCGCCCATGAGAAGCCCTGAAAGGTGTCGGGGGCGCATCTCCTTTTGTTTCTTACGGTCGCATTCCTGACAGACGGTCTTGGGCATTTGCCCATTTTTGGGTTGAAACAGCAGTTTTACGAAGAGTTCAGGCGTGGGCGGACATCCCGGAAGGGCCTGTTGAATGGATACCACCTCTCCAATGGCGCGGCATTCGGGGAGAAGATGGGGCAGGTGAAGCCGCCCTTCCTCCATGAGGAAAAGGTCATGGGCCGACGGACTGCCAGGGAAGGGCAAGGTCGGCTACTTCCCTGGCTGCAACTTCATGGCGAACG
>JANQDY010000229.1 GCA_028278625.1 Thermodesulfobacteriota bacterium | reverse complement strand
ATATTTATGATGGGCGTTTTACTGGGTATGGTGATGGTGAGAGAGCGTATGAGGACTTGGATTTGGGTCAAGTAAAGTATTATTATTCTGACTTTGAATCTGCCCGTTCTCCAAACTATGTGATCAGAAGTAATATTGACCATATGACATATGCGGATGCGATGGGTAGAGAATTACCAGAATACATTCGTAAGCCATTAGCTCCATATACAACACAAATTGCAGAGACGGAGTTTATGAGTGATAGTCTCAAACATCGTGAAGATATGATGGAGAGATTGTCTCGTCGTATGGATGCTCGTAACTTCCAACTGAAACAATATCCATTATCACTACTTGCGGTCAATATGAATCTGTCATCCGTTGAGAAGACCGCGGAATTGACTCTTGAATCATGCCCTTTATATCGTCTGATGAGCTTCCCTGTTTCCGGGTCCCATATGGCAGCGGTATTATCATAACTTGCGGTCAATATGAATCTGTCATCCGTTGAGAAGACCGCGGAATTAACCATTGAAACATGCCCTTTAAAACGTCTGATGAGCTTCCCTGATTCCCGGTCCCATATGGCAGCGGTATTATCACCACTTGCGGTCAATATGAATCTGTCATCCGTTGAGAAGACTGCGGAATTAACAAATCCGAAATGTCCCGTCTGCAGAAGCGGCAGCAGATGGCTCGGGGTTTCGTTCGCCCCGGGCGGCAAGGGCCTGGCGCCGGCTGCGGTGAGAGCGGTGGTGACCGCTTTTTCCCAGTGTGTCTGTTCCAGGTTTGCACCGTCAAACCGGGCCCCATGGCATTGGGCTGAAATAAATGACGCCCCGTTGCACCGGGTGTGAATAAAGATCCCGGCCGTAAGATCGGCCTCGTTGAATAATGCCCCTGAAAAATTCGCCTGCTTTGCCCTTGCTTCCCGCAGGCCGGCACCGCTAAAATCCGCTTTCCGGCAGTCGGCCCCTTCAAGTAGGGTCTTATCAAGACAAGCGCCTCTGAAGTTCGCTCCGGCCGCCCGGACAAGTGAAAGATCGCTGTCTGCAAGATTGGCCCCTTCAAGTTCGGCATTTTCCAGCCATGCGCCGGATAACCCTGCCTCCCGCAGGATCGCCCCTTGGAGTTGAGGGGCCTTTGGCATGAAATCGCGCATGATATCTGCGAGGGTCTTTTCGGTTTTTCGCAGCTCTTTTTGACGTTCCAGCAGATATCGGGCGCAAGAATATGCCGTCAGCAAGGCGTTTTCACCGGTCTGCCGCCGGTAGGATGCCGAAAGTATCCGCCTGAGCGCCTCTTTTACCAGATCAAAGCCGTCGCTCCTGTCCTGTGAAATCTTGTCCTGGCCATGTTCAGTGAGATTGCAGAAAAAGCCTATGCATTCCGGGGTGACAGGGGAGGTGGCAAGAGCGCGGGCAAATGCCTCAATCCCGTTGTTCAGGGACGACAGTAGATGTTGGCTGTAGAAGAACTCTAGAAAACTCTTGTGTGAAAAGGAGTAGAATCCTTCACGGCTCCGGATGAGGAACGCGGCCGTGCGCAGTTCCAGGTCTACACGGTCAGGGTCGATGCCGGTCAGCGTGCCCGGATCCATTTTTTCAAGAACCGCGAGCAATTCCCGATGATGGATCAGACGACGGGGCCGTCCCCACAGGTCAAAGGCCAGGTATTCCAAAATCTTCTTGCGCAGGTTGGGACTGGTTTGAAGTGCACTGCCGCTTTTGTCTTCCAGCCATTTGGTGGTGTATACATGGTATAGAGCGGCAGGGCTGATGCCCTGTTTCGATTTGACCAGGTCGGGCAGGGAGTTGACGATCATTTCCAGCAACACGGGACGGGGTGCCAGGCTGGGCAGGTCATAGGTGGTCCGGATGAACGTTTCCGCCTGGGCCGCCTGGGCACTGGACAGATGGCGGTGCAGGAACATGCGAATCTGATCGTTGTTGAACAGCATCAGTTCGTCGATGGTACCGTCAAATGCCCGGGCAAGGCGCCCCAGATCGGAATCCTGGCTGACCAGATCGCCGGTGCTGCCATGGAGCATGTCCTTGATATTTTGCTGGTCCTTGAAAAAATGGGTACGGCAGGTGATCAGGATGCGGTTTTCCTTTTTGTCCCCACCTCCCGAAAGGGGCTTCAACAACTGGCGGAACTGCTCTTCGATGCTTCTTCCCACAGCGGCGGTCCCCATTTCATCGAAAGCGTCCAGGAGCAGGACCACCCGGCCTGAGGCGAGGAGGTGAAGCAGGATATCGGGGTTCCCGTTCCAGTTCACGCGTTTGCGCAGATGCTCCTGGAGCAGGCTTTCAAGAGAAATGGCGTTCGGAAAAGATTTGAGATCGATGGCCATGGGAACGGGCATCTCGTGGTTTTCCGACTGAGTTGCCAGTTCATAGGCGAACCGCTTGAAAAACGCGGTCTTTCCCGTGCCGAAGTCGCCCAGGAGCAGCCAGAGCCGGGTTCCCTCGCCAGTGGCCCATTTCTTGGCGTGGGCCAGGAGATCGGTGCCGTTGACATCTGGCTGGTTTTCAAGGAGCACCCGCTGATCAACATAGGTCCGGGCCAGATCACTGGCCTCGAACTCCTGTTTGATCCCGGCCAAGTAGGGGCCGAAATCAAAAAGCCGCCGCTCAAGTTCCTGGGGCGTATAGACAAGCAACCGCCGTGACCCCGCAAAGGTGCTGGCCGCGGACGAAAACGACCGGGCCACGACCATCCCTTCGGCATGCATGTCCTTTGCCTGATCCCCTTCCAACCACAGGGTCAGCTTTTCAAGAACGTTCTTGCCGATGGGCCTTTTGTGGTCCTTGCATTTCACAAAAAAGCATTCTTCCCGAAGGCCGGATCCTTTTTTCGCTACCAGGTCCACCCGGTTGCCGTCAATGAACTGCTCCGCCTCCACCTGGTATCCCAAAAGAGTCAGTAGCCTTGCCGTTTTCTCTTCAAAGGTCTTTCCCTGTCCGTGGCGATTCACTCTGCCCGAAGCCTGCACAATGTCAGGGAACGCACGGTCTTCTTTTTCGGTCTCTTCTTCTAAAGAAATCAGGTCCTCCAACAAGCCGTCGATCTTATGGGCGACCAAGGTATAGGCCCGAGCGATTTCAGAATCCCGGTCTTCCACGGTCAAAAGCTCCTCACGAAAGAGCAGCCGACTGTCGAAAGGGATTTCGATCCGGGTTTCCAGGCCGGAATCGCCGGCCAGGGCCGGAAATTCCCGGTCCCAGATTTCCCGTCTGGCTTCGCGCCGTTCTTCCTGGTCTCCCGGCACCGGGGAGACCACAAGGAGACGGTTTAGATCGGGCAGGGGGGCCCGGGCAACGGCGTATTTGCCCTTTCCCGCCTGGTCAAGGGCCCGTTTGATCATGAGCAGGCCGGACAGGTTCTGGCTGCCGTAGCTGCCCACCAAAACGACGGTATGGGGCAAAATGGCGGTCATCAGTCCGCCCAGATCCGTGATGCCGGTGCGGGCATCCAGAAGGATGTGGTCTAATTCGCCGTTCGTGGAAAAATGGTCGAGGATGCTTCTAAAGAGGCGAAGGCCCCGGTCAGGGTTTTCCACAAGGAAACTCTGCCATGGAATGTCCTGGTAAAGGCCGGCGCTGTCAGCGCCATGGCCGAAGGCGGGGAGGATGTACAGGTTTTCAATTCCGAGCGCCTGCCGGATGCGGCCTGAGAGGGCAAGGAGATCCTCATCATCCGGCAAAACGTCCTTGCGGTCGGTGCTGAGGTCCCTGAGCCATTCAAGGAAACCCGCTTCATGGGCGGGATCGGGTCTCAAGGCGGGAATGACATGCATGCCGGGAGCTTCCACGTCAAGATCAAAGAGCAGGACCTTGCGGCCTGTGCGAGCAAGGATGGCGCCGACGTTGGCAAGGAGCATGGTTCGGCCGACACCCCCTTTGTAGCTGTAAAATGTTGTGATATGGGCGGGTCCGTTCATGGGGTCATGCCGCCGTTTGCTGCCTGAAACACGCTCCCCAACGCCTGAAATCTGGATGCTCCGGAGAAGCTTCGGGTTCGTAGGCATGGCTGTTGGGTCCCGCTGAGACGCGGATTTCCCGGCCCACCTTCTGACAGACGATCAGGTCCGACGCTTCCATCATGTTGAGGATGCGGGTGAGATTGGCCGGTTGGAGGTTGAATCGGTCTTTTATGGTTTTTCGCGACACGGATTCCTGTTCGAAAACAAGGGTTAGGATCTCCCGGACGTTCTTCAGGTTCATGACATGGTCCGGCACGTCACTTTCAAGAGCGGCCAGACGGCTTTCTACGATGTCCAGATACGCGGTCCATCTCTCCTTGTAGGGTTTGTCCAGACCGTCCAGTCTTTTAATGCGAACCGGGTGGGTGGTCTTGTCCAGGTGCCGGGCAAAAGCGCTAAGTTCGTTGGATGCCGCGTTTCCTCTTTTTGCCGAAGTAATCAGGCGAATGAGCCGCTGACGGTAAACATAGTCCAACACCTGAGCCTGACGATCATCCCATGCATCAATCCGGAGGACAGTTTCCGTCAGGTCGTCCATGGAAGCGGATTCCGCAAGTTTTTCAGGGATGCCGCAAATAAGATCGATTTGCATGATAAACCTTTATGAACTGTTTTTGCATATATTATTCATTATTATTCATAATGGCAAGATTTTTTTCAACCGAATGGAAACAAAGCGCTTTTTGGGAGATACAAATTCCGGTGAGTTTGATGAACAGACGAATCCGTGTTTGTCCTCTGCCTTTTTCTTGCCAGAGGGCGGTTGCTGCGTATCCGGCTGATTTGAGAGAACGGTAACAGCCCCATGTGCCCGATGCAGGGTGGCCGCACGCCTTTTGTGGGCGCTGATATTCGATTCGCCGCCGAACGAAGGCACCAGGAACCAGTCCGCGCCGATTTTTTCCCAGAGATCCGCAAACGGTGAGGCTTCCTCGCAGAAATCGAGGCAGATGGGCATCCCGATAAGGCCGATGGCTGTATCAAGCAGGCTGATCCGGTTACCGGTGGAGATTTTCTCATACTTCTCACGGGTTCCGAAGGTGGTCAGTTTGCAATGGGAGAGAATCGGTCTGCCATTTGGGTTGAACAGTTCTGCAAAATTATAAAAGCTGCCGTCAATATTAAAATGAAAAGTTCCCGGCAGGACATAACTGAAGTAATGAGGGTTATCATCCAGCCACAGGGAGATCCTGTCCCGCAGTTCAGGGCATACTGACAATTCGGGAAGAACGACGATGTCCGCATTGGATCTATCCGCTTCCTTTAGGGCCGTTTCAATGCTCTGCCAGCGGCATTCACGGTCGGTCAGACCCTCGGCCAGGAGATGGGGCAGTTCTTTTTGGTTCCAGGTCGGTGTCACTCCGTCCTGAAAGGTGCCCACATAAGCGGTGATCTTACGCTTTTTCAGCAATTGCTTGGGATTTCGGCCTATCAGCGGCGCTTTTTGAACGGATATGGTGAATCCGTTGATGTTTTCGGGAATGATACGGTGGTGGGGCATATAGGACCGAAGGTGGCCTGTTTGTTGTGAGTGGGGGATATATTTGTTGATTTCTCTCATACGGCGGCAAATGATGTATCGTGCGTTTCCATGTTTAATGAGCAATGGCGGGGCGTCATATTTGGTGCCGAATCGCAAAAATAGATATTTGTCCATGGCCTCAAGTATTGCCAGCGGTAAGGTTCCCCCAAAATTCCTGATCATTAATCCGGAGTTTTCCATGAGGCGTTTAAAAAACCTGGCCTTTGCTTTGGCATGCTGCTCCTTATCCCGCAACGTTGCCTGTTCCGCCTCCTGAAAATTGGGGTAGTTCGATCCAAGACGATGCCACAGGGATAAAAAGGCTCCAGGGATGTCATTTGCCGCCAGATCCAATATTTCTTTCATTCTGTCACGGTGCCATCCTTACGGAAAAATGGAACATAATTTGAATTTCTATCATTAAAGCTTAATTACATTACCACTCACCGGCTTCATTTGCAAATGAAGAAGGAGGAACTCCTTTGGATCTAACAGAATCGATTTGAAATGGATTTTGGGCGAGCAAAAAGAGGAGAGGCGGATCACATATCATTCCCGTCCCGAATGAGCAGTATCGGAACGGAAATGGTTTTTCTATTTGGATTTGATGTGGTGGATCGCTTTGCGTATCCTGGCGATAACCGTTTCTTTTCCCAGTACCTCCATTACTTCAAATATGCCGGGACTGGCCGTCTTTCCCGTAAGGGCCATGCGGAGTGGCTGGGCAATCTTCTTGAGTTTTATTTCGTTAGCCGCCAAATAGGTGATGAAGGTCTTCTCAAGGGCCGCCTGATCAAAAGGGGACGTCTCAGAAAGGGCTTGAACGAGATTGTCAAGTAATTGGACAACTTCCTTTTTCAGAAATTTGTTATCACCTTTTTTCTCGTACGCTACTTCATCCACAAAACAGAACTTGGCGGCCTCCGCCATTTCAACCAATGTTTTGCTTCTGCCTTTTATATGAGGGATGATCTTTTTTAAAATAACCTGGTCCGGTTGGGAAATTCCGATGTTTTTGAGAAAGGGAATCACCGCTTGCATCAGAAACGCATCGGAAGATTCGCGGATGTACCAGGCATTTAAGTCCAGGAGCTTTTCGGTGTTGAATACACCGGCCGATTTCCCCACATGATCCAGGGAAAATTTTCGGGTCATTTCCTCCAAAGAGAATTTTTCCTGATCGCCGTATGACCAGCCCACGCGGACAAGAGCATTGAGCAAAGCATTGGGGAGGTATCCCATATCCCGGTATTCCAGCACACTCATGGCACCATGGCGCTTGCTGAGCCGTTTTTTATCGGGTCCCAGAATCATGGGCAGGTGTGCATATTTGGGCAGGGGCTCGTCCAACGCCTTGTATATTAAGATCTGCCGGGGTGTGTTGTTCACATGGTCGTCCCCTCGAATCACATGGGTGATGCCAAGATCGACATCATCGGCCACCACGGCCAGATGGTAGGTGGGGCTGCCATTGGACCGTTTGATGATGAGATCGTCCAGTTCTTGGTTTTCAAACCGGATGGGGCCCTTTACCAGATCTTCAAATCCCGTTGTTCCGGCGACGGGTGTTTTGAGCCGAACGACCGATCCGGGTGCCGGACCAAGCCCCAGGTTCCGGCAGGTGCCGTCATATTTCGGTTTCAGGCCTTGGTCTAGGGCGTCTTTTCTTTTTCGGTCCAGTTCCTCCGGGGAACAATGGCAGTGATAGGCTTCTCCCTTATCCAGTAGTCGGTCAATTACCGCGTTATAAAGATCATAGCGACGGGATTGAAAATAAGGGCCTTCATCATAGTTGAGTCCAAGCCACGCCATGGACTTTAAAATGGCTTCTGTGGCTGCTTCCGATGATCTCTGTTCATCGGTGTCTTCAATGCGGAGGATGAATTTGCCCCCCTGTTGTCTGGTAAAGAGCCAGTTGAAAAGAGCTGTTCGTGAACCCCCGATGTGAAGATAACCCGTGGGGCTTGGCGGAAAGCGGGTAATGATTTTTGGTTCTTTCATATATGAATTTTGTGCCTCCATAAATTGTTTTAGAAGAGTTGTATGTTCAATCTGAAATGCCGTGCCGGAAATTTAAGCACTACTACTTCAAAATGCAGGAAAAATCAATCCGACGCATAGACCCAATTGTAGGGTATCGGTGTTGCATGGGGGGCATCCAGTTTGGCATGCAGGTGTTCGCCGGTAAGCCGCAACCAATTGTAGGCAGGTCTTATTTTTCTCAATTTTCCATCCTTGGGCGGTCGGGAATGAACCGTATGGCTGTAAGCAGCCTCAAGGATGGCAAAACAGTCCTCTTCCTGGCCGTACAAATAGTTGTTCAGCAAGTAGCCCGTATCGAAACCCTGGTTCTCAGCAATGCAGGTGATTTGTTCCTTTGAAAGCTGAATCAGGAAGAATTTTGAAACGCCCCTTTCGGAGTAACGAAAAACGGTCCGCGATTCCGAGCTTGACACAAATACGGTGCAGATACCGTCTAATTGTTTCAACAACTGTGCTGCGATTAGGCCGGCGGTTCGTCTGCCGCCGACGCTGTGGTGGCAGCCGTAGTATTCAAAAAGCTTTTTTTGAAGATCGCGCGCGCCTTTGTCCCCTTTTTCGTAAAGGTTATTCTGAATATAGCGCAGCCGTTTGGAAAGGTTTTCCGCCGCATCGGAGATGGGCCAGTCAATCTTGACATGAAAGTGCGTGAGGGAATACCGGTTTTTCCTACGAACCGTTGGGTCCTGCTGAATGAGCATTGCATAGTCGATATCCAGCAGCTGTTTCAGAAGGTCAATGCTTTTCGGGGAATCAAAGTGTTTGAGGTTTCTATGAAACTTATCGTACAAAGTAAAATCGGCCAGGTATTCCAGGTTTTTCTTGGTGACACGGTTTTCGGGATAGAAACGGATATAGTTTTTCAGTTCACTCTTGATGACGTTCTCACAAACAATGACCAGAAAAGAGTTGAAATACTCGGACTCCTTCTCCATTTTTTTGGATCGTGGCTTTAGCTCACTCTTATCAACAAAACGGTATTTTGCGCCATTCTCAATGAACCGGTGATAGGAATCGATGAGCGCCATTTTTAAAAGGTGGCGTTCCAGATCATCCCGAAGACTTTCGTAGATGGATCTCTTCAGTTTTCCCCAATGGCTCAGTTGTTCTCGATATTTCCACATGCACTGTCGACCTGAAAAGTACGATTTGTGATATCACCACAAGCGTTTAAGCCGGTAGTGACATCGGATTCGAAACATCCCTTAAATTTCAAGTTATACTAACAAGTAGTTGGCATAAGTGTCAATAAAAAAAGGAAAATTTGGATGGATGAGCATTTTCCCCAAAAAGCGGCCGTCAACGTTAAAGACCAAAAAGGGGATAAAATTTCTTGACAAAACAGGGGGTTTTTATATACTCACTCTTTTTGATCCAAAGAGATCATGTTGTGCAGCAATTCTCACGGTTTAGAAGTAATGATCGTCGATTTAG
Source organism: Thermodesulfobacteriota bacterium (assembly GCA_028278625.1). Next base: position 62,223 of record JANQDY010000229.1, on the reverse strand, counting down.
AGAGTATTTCAAGAAGCCCCCGCCATTTCGATTTGACATTTGAACCCGATTGGTGGAAGGAAAAGGGTAACAAAATGCAAATTCAAGGGCTGGAAGGCCCTCTCTCTGCTTCAGTCGATGTCAAAAGGGATGGTGAGAGTTTTGGGATAAGCGGCCGTTTGCGGGGTGATTTGAGACTCGTTTGCGATCGATGCATGGACATTTATACCTTTGCACTCAGCCGCAGTTTCAAATTATCCCTATCATTGCTGGAACATTTGGGGCCCGTGAGGGAGGAGACCGAATTAAAGACGGAGGACCTGGCAATTGAGTATATTGCCACCGGCAGCATCGACCTTGATGACATTATCCGGGAACAGATTTACCTCTCTTTGCCCATGAAACTGCTTTGTGAAAATGATTGTGCGGGACTCTGCGCCAGTTGCGGTGTGAATCTGAACCATGAGACCTGCAAATGTTCTGGAAATACCGGACATCCCGCGTTCTCGAAACTGAAAGAGCTGCAAATAGGATAGATAACTTATCACGTTAATATTAATCTTTGTATTGCCGATTGTGGATTCTTTTTGGAATTCCAACGGCGAATTGGAGTAACAAAAAACAATGGCTGTACCTAAGAAGAAAAAATCCAAAGCGAAAAGGGATTCGAGACGTACCCATGATGTCGCGAAAATGCCCAAAGTAACGACCTGTCCGCAGTGCCACGAGCCTGTATTGCCCCACCGCGTATGCCCTGAGTGCGGCACCTACAGGGGTAGAACCCTAATAGAATCTGAAGAGAGCTAACATGAAAATAGCCGTGGACGCCATGGGGGGAGATAAGGCTCCGGAAGTGGTGGTCCAGGGAGCGCTGGAAGCTGCCTCCAAATTTGGCATCCAAGTCATTCTTGTGGGTCACGAAGAATCGTTGAACCCTTTAATGGACACCCACAAGGCGGATGGCCGTGTCTCCATTCACCATTGCGAGGAAGTCGTGGGAATGGAGGAATCTCCCATGAAGGCCCTTCGAAAGAAGAAAGACACATCCATCGGTGCGGCATTCCACCTCCTGAAAAAGGGCATTGCCGACGCGGTAATCAGCGCCGGTAATTCAGGCGCGACCCTGGCGGCGGGAGTTCTCTCCCTGGGCCGCATTGCAGGCCTTGAAAGGCCCGCCATTGCCAGCATCGTTCCCGGGGAAAAGGGTCCGGTTATTCTGATCGATGCGGGGGCCAATGTGGACTGCAGGCCTGCTCAGCTCTTTCAGTTTGGTGTCATGGCCCACGCCTTTGGATGTTCCTGCCTGGGGATGAAGGAGCCGAAAATTGCCCTTTTAAACATCGGTGAAGAGGGCAGCAAAGGCAATGAACTGGTTCGTTACAGTTATGATCTGTTTGAAAAAAGCAGACTCAATTTTGTGGGAAATATCGAAGGCCGGGATCTGCTCAAAGGCGATGTGAAAATCGTTGTGTGTGACGGCTTTGTGGGTAATGTGGCTCTGAAACTGACGGAAGGGGCGGTAGAATCCATGGCGCGACTGATGAAACGGGAACTCATGCGCACATTATTGGGCCGTATTGCTTTTGTTCTGGGGCGCAACGCCTTTTTCAGATTCGCAAAGGAATTAAGCTACGAAGAGTATGGGGGAGCCCCTCTCCTCGGTGTGAAGGGGATCGGCATCATCTGCCACGGTGGATCATCCGCCAAAGCAATCTGCAATGCCGTCAACATGGCAGCGCAATATGCACAGAACCGAACCGTTGAAAAGATGACTCTCGAATTAAAATCCTATAACCTTGAGCAGGGCCTGTGAACAGATAAGGAGAGAATTATCATGAACGATGCAGACACAAGGGTTGTTGTTATTACAGGCGGGTCAAGAGGAATCGGGCGAAGTGTTGCATACCGCTTCGCCGAAGAAAAGACGAGGATTGTGCTGATTCATTATGACCCATCAGAAGACGCCTGCAATGAAACCATGACCCATTTGAAATCGCAGGGCATTTCGGCGGAAGGGTATAAAGCCGATATCTCCTCTTTCAAGGTGGCGGATCAGCTTTTTCGTGAAATTCTCGAGAAACATGATAAGATTGACGTGCTCGTCAACAATGCCGGTATTACCCGGGACACCCTGTTGCTTCGAATGAGTGAAGAGATGTGGGATGATGTCCTGAGGGTTAATCTTAAAAGTGTCTTCAATTGTACCAAGTCGGTCATTCGTGCCATGAGTCAGCAGCGGAGCGGTGCCATTGTCAATATTTCGTCCGTTGTAGGGCAGATCGGTAATTTCGGTCAGTCCAATTACGCTGCTTCAAAAGCTGGCATCATGGGGTTCACAAAAAGTATTGCCAGGGAAGTCGCCCCAAGAGGGATCAATGTCAATGCGGTGGCGCCCGGGTTCATCGATACGGAAATGACCGAAGTACTTCCTGAAAAAGTGAAGGAGAATTTTCTAAGACAGATTCCTTTTGGAAGAATGGGGACACCGAAGGATGTAGCGGAAGCGGTTTATTGGCTCTGCTCCGATGCAGCCTGCTACATCACCGGCCAGGTCATTCATGTGAACGGTGGATTGTACATGTGAAAATAAGAGGTTAACTTTAGGAGGTAATAGGATATGTCAACTGTGGATGAAAAGATCATAAAGATAATTTGTGAGCAACTGGACGTACCTGAAAAAGATGTGGTACCTGAGGCATCTTTTGTTGATGATCTGGGTGCGGATTCCCTGGATCAGGTTGAATTGATTATGGCCATGGAAGAAGAGTTTGATGTTTCGATTCCTGATGAGGACGCGGAGAAGATAGCAACGGTCAAGGATGCCATCGACTACGTGAAAACGGCAATCGGGTGATTCTGTCTTCCTGTTGCTTCCGGGCATTCTGAACTGAAAACCGTCCAATAAAAATGAAACATCTGCAGAATTTTTCCCGCTGGTGAATTCGACATATTTACCTAAGAAACAGAAAGAAGATGGGAGGAATGATTAAATGGCCAGACGGGTTGTTGTAACGGGATTGGGTATGGTAACGCCACTCGGTACAGGAGTGGCAAAAAACTGGGAAGCGGCTTGCGCCGGCAAAACGGGGATTGGATACATCACAAAGTTTGATGCTTCCGGCTTTGCCTCTCGGATTGCAGGAGAAGTTACGGATTTCAATCCTGGGGATTTCATGGCCAAACAGCAGATCAGGCGGTTTGATATCTTTATTCACTATGCCATGGCATCGGCGAGAATGGCCGTTGAAGACGCAGGCCTCACCGTAGAGAGCAAAAACGCCCATCGTGTGGGATGTGTGACGGGTACCGGATTGGGAGGATTGGCGACGCTGGAAAATTACCATTCGGTCTTACTGGAAAAGGGTCCCAAGAGGATCAGTCCTTTTTTCATTCCGGGAATTATCGCCAATATGGCGCCGGGTCAGATGGCCATTGAGTTTGGCGCAAAGGGTCCCAACCTTTCCATTGAAACCGCCTGTGCCGCCAGTGCCCACGCGGTGGGAGAAGCTGCTCGCTACATACGTGACGGTGTGTCAGATGTCATGTTCACCGGGGGGGCTGAAGCGGTCGTTACCCCTCTGGCGGTTGGGGGATTCTGCTCCATGCGGGCGCTCAGCACCAGAAATGACGAACCCGAAAAGGCATCCAGACCCTTTGACCTGAATCGTGATGGCTTCGTTATCGGTGAAGGCGCGGGGGTTCTGATCCTTGAGGAAATGGAACATGCCCTTGAGCGAGGCGCCACTATCCACGCCGAAGTTGTTGGCTACGGCTTGAGCGGAGACGCCTACCATGTTTCGGCCCCCGAACCTGAAGGCGAAGGCGCCATTTCCTGTATGCGAGGGGCTTTGGACTATGCGGGACTGAAGCCGGAAGACATTGATTACATCAATGCCCATGGAACGTCCACCGATCTCAACGATGCGTCGGAAACCAAGGCGATCAAGGCAGTTTTCAAGGAGCATGCATACAAACTCCAGATCAGTTCCACCAAGTCCGTGACCGGTCACCTTCTGGGTGGCGCAGGTGGTATCGAGTCTATTTTCTCGGTGTTGACCCTCAAGAATGGTGTCATACCCCCGACCGCCAACTACGAAACGCCTGATCCTGAGTGTGATTTGGACTATGTACCCAAGGTATCCAGAAAAGCACCGGTGCGGACGGCCATGAGCAATTCCTTTGGATTCGGCGGAACCAATGCGACACTGATATTTGCTGCCTTTAAAGACTGACATAACAGGTGACGTATGAACATTATCATCGGATCAGATCACGGCGGTTTTGAGCTGAAAGAAATCTGCCGAAAATTCATGGAGACGCTTCCGGAGTGTCATGTCACCGATGCGGGCACCTTCAGTGAGGACTCCATTGATTATCCTCAGGTGGGACACAAGGTTGCTGAAGCCGTCTCAAAAGGGGATTATGAGCGGGGAATCCTCATTTGCGGCACCGGCATTGGAATGAGCGTTGTGGCAAACCGTTATCCCGGCGTGAGGGCATGCTTGTGCCACAATCTTTTTACGGCCAGGCTCAGCCGCGAGCACAATGACGCCAACATTCTGGTGATGGGTGGCCGTGTCATCGGGCGGGGCATTGCCGTTGAAATGGTGGAACTCTTTCTGAATACACCCTTTGATGGCGGGCGGCACGAACAGCGGCTTAATCAGATTGAAACGGTATGAACAAGGGAGAATTTTGACTGAGCCGGCACTACAAGAAGCAGACCCGGAGGTTTTCGGGGCCGTACAAGCGGAACTCCTCCGTGAAAGAGAGAGCTTGGTCATGATCGCCTCTGAGAATTATGCGAGCCGTGCCGTGATGGAAGCACAGGCCAGCGTTCTGACCAATAAATATGCTGAAGGCTATCCGGGTGCTCGGTATTATGGCGGTTGCGAGTTTGTGGACCGCGTTGAACGCCTGGCCAGGACCCGCGCCAACAGGGTTTTCGGTTCCGAACACGCCAATGTTCAACCCCATTCCGGTTCACAGGCCAATATGGCTGTATACCTCTCTTTCCTGGAGCCAGGGGACACGATCCTGGGAATGGACCTTTCCCATGGCGGACATCTCACCCACGGAAGCCCCGCGAGTTTTTCCGGGAAAGTCTATAACGCTGTTTTCTACGGACTCCATCCTGAGACAGGCCGCATCGATTTTGATCAGGTATTGGACCTGGCCAGAAAACATAAACCCAAAATCATCGTTGCGGGTGCCAGCGCCTACCCGCGAATCATTGATTTTTCCACTTTCAGAAAAATCGCCGAGGACACAGGCGCCTATTTCATGGTGGACATGGCTCACATTGCAGGTCTTGTGGCAGCCAACCTTCATCCCACCCCGGTGGGTCAGGCGGATTTCATCACCAGCACCACCCACAAGACCCTCCGTGGACCAAGGGGCGGCTTGATTCTTTGTTCGGAAGCGCACGGTGCCCTGATTGACAAAAGCGTTTTTCCGGGCATCCAGGGGGGGCCCCTGATGCACGTCATTGCCGCAAAGGCAGTGGCATTTGAGGAAGCGCTCCACTCAGATTTCAAGAACTATCAGGAACAGGTTGTTTTAAATGCCAAAGCACTGGCTGAAAGCTTGATGTCATACGGTTTTGACCTGGTCACCGGTGGTACGGACAATCATCTGATCTTGATTGATCTGAACGGGAAGGGGATCACCGGCCTTGATGCGGAACGATCCCTTGGGGAAGCCGGCATTGTGGCAAATAAGAATACGGTCCCTTTTGATACAAGAGGGCCTAAGATCACTAGCGGACTGCGCTTGGGGACCCCGGCCCTCACCACGCGTGGCATGAAGGCCGAGGAAATGAGAAGGATCGCGGGAATCATCAACGAGATTCTTGGGGCCCCGTTAAATGAGAGTGTGCTTCTAAGATCGCGTGACAGGGTGTTGGAAATGTGCAAGGGGTTCCCCATTTACCCGTATCTAAAGACCGTGCAATAAACTAATATAGAACATTAGCCATATAGCAGAACATATTGTAATAAAATGAAATATGAGAGGCCGTCCTGGAACGAATATTTTGCATCCATCACCCGGATGGTCGCCACTCGCTCTACCTGCTTAAGACGTCATGTGGGTGCCGTTCTGGTCAAGGAAAAACGAATCTTGGCGACTGGCTATAACGGCGCTCCGGCAGGCCTCAGGCATTGTATCGAAGTTGGATGTTTGAGAGAAAGCGCATCCATCCCATCCGGCACGCGTCACGAACTGTGTCGCGCCCTACATGCTGAACAGAATGCCATTGTGCAGGCAGCCTGCCACGGAATCTCAATCGCCGGATCAACCCTTTACTGCACCAATAAACCGTGTATTATCTGCTCCAAAATGCTCATCAATGCGGGAATCAAAAGAATCTACTATGATGAAGGGTATGAGGACCGATTGGCGGATGCGATTTTGGAGGAAGCCGGAATCCAGCTACTGAGGTTTCAAACATGAAATGCCCCTATTGCACCAAGGTAGACAACAAAGTGATCGATTCACGGCTGAGCAAAGATGGGCGAACCATCCGTCGAAGACGGGAGTGCCTGGCCTGCAGCAGACGTTTCACCACCTATGAAAAGTTAGAAGATGTCATGCCCATGGTGGTCAAAAAAGACGGGAGACGGGAGCCCTTTAATCGTTCAAAGATCATTGCTGGCATCCAAAGTGCCTGTCAGAAACGGCCCATCAGTGTTACCCGCATTGAAGAATTCGTTGACAGCGTCGAACTCTATTTCCAGGAACTGGGGAAAAAGGAAATCGTCAGTTCCGAGGTGGGCGAAAAAGTCATCAACAAACTCAAAGAGTGGGACGAAGTGGCCTATGTTCGCTTTGCATCGGTCTACCGGCAGTTCAAGGACATCAATGAATTTATGGCGGAACTGGAAGAGATCCTGAAATCGAAACAGGAATCCTAGAAAGAAGAATGGAAGAAGCCGACATCAAATTCATGAAACTGGCCATCAAGGAGGCGCGTAAGGGCTTAGGCCGTACTTCTCCCAATCCCGCGGTGGGTGCCGTTGTTGTGAGCAAAGGGAACGTGATTGCCACCGGGTACCACAAACGGGCAGGAATGCCCCATGCGGAAGTGGAAGCGCTTGGCAAGGTGGGGAACCGCGCGCCGGGAGATACCCTCTATGTGACCCTTGAGCCGTGTAACCATTTCGGAAAAACGCCCCCATGCACGGATCTGATTCTTAAGAGCGGCATCAAACGAGTGGTGGTGGGAATGAAAGATCCCAATCCGCTGGTAACGGGCGGTGGTTGCGAGCATCTTGAAAAAAGAGGGATTGAGGTGGTTGCCGGGGTCTTGAAGGAAGAATGTATCCGATTGAATGAGGCGTTCATTAAATACATATCGACCGGCCGGCCCTTTGTGATCGCCAAGTCAGCCATCACTCTGGATGGCTGGACCGCCACTTCTGAAAAGCACTCACAATGGATCACCAATGAAAAATCCAGGGGTTTTGTGCACCGATTGAGGGATCGTGCGGACGCCGTGTTGATGGGTATCGGGACGGTTCTGGCCGATAATCCCGCCATGACCGTCCGTTTTAAGGGGAAAAAGGGTAAAGACCCGATCCGGATAGTGGTGGATACAAAATTTAGAACGCCCTTTAAAGCAAAAGTAATGAATCACTCTTCCGTGGCACCCACGCTTATCGCTACCAGCATTTCGGGAGAACGCTCTTTTTTGAACAACAAAACGCATCCCGAGGGTGTGGAAACCCTTGTGTGCCCAACGGTGGCAGACAAGATTGACCTGAAGGCGCTTCTTGAAAAGTTGGGGGAAAAGTCCATCACCAGTGTTCTGGTGGAAGGGGGTGCCGCCATACTGGGTGCCATGATTCGCGCAAGACTGATCGACAAATTCCATGTCTTTATTGCACCGAAAATTCTAGGGGGCGGTGACGGCATTCCCATGGTAGCCGGTCCCGGCCCCAAAACTATGGAAGAAACCCTCCGCCTTGACAACATTGAGGTCCGCCGTTTTGGCGATGACGTCATGATCAGCGGATACCCGAGGTATTAGCATTTGGCTGCTGGGCCGGTTTTCCGTCATAAAAAGCGAGAAGTCTCCGTGTCCTGATATTTGGCCGTTAAAGACCGCCGATCCGTTTTCCCTGGCTGAATACATGAAGCCCATGACGGCGGATGGAAAACCGAATCTTCGTGCCAGTTTCAAGCACATCTGTTTTTTCACCCCGTAAGGTCATGTTTGCGTCGCCCACCCGCACGTGGACATGTTTTTCGGCACCCACGTTGCTGACCAAATGGACCCTGGCTGAAATAGAGGCTTCGGATCCGCTGCCGATTTCCGTGTCTTCCGGCCGAAATCCGATCTCCACTTCCCGGTCCTTCCAGTTGTCGGGAAAGGCTCTCAGGGCCAGTGAAAAATTTCGAGACTGAAAGACCGGCCGTCCGTCCTCTTTCGCAAAAATCCCCCTATGAAGGTTCATGACGGGGGTTCCCACAAACGTGGCCACAAAGGTATCGGCCGGTTCGTTGTAGATCTCATCGGGTGTTCCCCTCTGGTGAATGCACCCTTCTTTCATGACCGCCACCCGGTCGCCCAAGCTCATGGCTTCCACCTGGTCGTGGGTCACGTGGACAAAAGTGCCTTCATGTTTCTGATGGAGGTTCTGAAGCTCCATTCTTACCCGGGTTCGAAGCTGTGCATCCAGATTGCTTAAAGGTTCGTCCAGGAGAAAAACGCTGGCCCGCCGTACCAGGGCCCTTCCCATGGCGACGCGCTGGCGCTGCCCCCCGGAAAGGGCTCTCGGTTTGCGATTAAGCAGCGGGTCGATGGCCAGAAGCCGGGCCGTCTCCGCGACCCTTTCTTTGATTTGGTCTTTCCTCATGCCACGCATACGAAGCGCAAAACCGAGATTTTCGGCCACCGTCATATGGGGATAAAGGGCATAACTCTGGAAAACCATGGCCACATCCCGGTCCCGAGGGCTTTTCTTGTCGACGCACTCCCCTCCGATCACCACTGATCCGCTGTCCTGCAAAATGAGGCCTGCGATGATTTGAAGCAACGTGCTTTTTCCACATCCGGAAGGCCCCAGAAGCACGCAGAATTCGCCGCTTTCCACCTTCAGGTGGATATCGGATGCCGCCACTGTCTCCGCGAAACGCTTATTGATGCCGATGAGTTCAAGTGATGCCATATGGTCATCCTTTGACGGCGCCGGCTGACAATCCGGCTACGATTCGTCGTTGAAAGAAGAGCACGAGCAGAATCAACGGCAGGGTTGTCAGTAAGGATGCCGCAGCGATTTCACCCCATGGAATGGCATATTCTCCCTGGAAAAGGGCAATTCCCACCGGCATGGTCTGTTTTTGGGGATCCGTCATTATCAGAAGTGCCAGGAAGAACTCGTTCCATGCGTAAATGAACGCCAGAATACCCGCGGTAAACAGCCCGGGCAAAGACAGGGGCAGGATGATTCGGAAAAGGACCCCTGGTCGCGTACAGCCATCCACCAGGGCCGCCCGCTCCAGTTCTTCAGGGATCTCCCGAAAGAAAAGGGCTAAAATCCAAACGGTTAAAGGAAGGGTAAGGGCTACATAGGGAAGGATAAGCCCTTGATACTGATTCAGCCAGCCCACTGCGCGAAGAAAGCGCCAAATGGGACCTGCAATGGTGATTTGTGGAAACATGGCACAGGCAAGTATCACCATGAGCAGGAAGCCTGCGAGGCGTCTTGGGAGCCTCGCCAGCGCATAACCGGCCAGTGCGCCCACGGACAGGGTCACCAGGGTGCTGCTGCCCGCCACAATCAGAGAGTTAATGAGATAATGAATAAGGTGATGCTTGAAGAGGGCGGATTCAAAGGAAGCAAAGGAAAGCGGGGGGAACCAATTGGGTGGAATGGCGGTGATCTGCGTTTCCGTTTTGAATGCGGAGAGCACGAAGAAAATGAAGGGCCCAAGGGAAAAAGCGGCTGCCCATAAAACGGCCATCCAGAAAAGGCCTTTTCTGACAATATTCCCAATCACACCCGCGCCTCCAGTAGCCTGCGGCCGGCTGTCCGAACATAAGCCACCGCAAGAACGAGGGCCATGACAAAAATACATACGGAAATGGCGGAACCGTATCCCATCCATCCCTCCACAAACATTTTCTTGTATCCGTAAAGCTGCAATACATTGGTGGCGTCAGCCGGGCCGCCCTGGGTCAAGACGTAGGCCAGATCAAAGACCCTGAAAGCGTCGATGGTTCGAAACAAGAGCGCTATGAGGACCGCGGGACGGATGAGGGGCCAGGTGATATAACGAAAACGACGCCATCCTTCGGCCCCGTCAACCCGGCCTGCCTGGTAGATCTCCCGTGGTATGACCTGAAGCCCGGCCAGGATCAGCAGTGCCGCAAAGGACGAGGTTTTCCAGATATCGGCCAGAATGACGGCGCCCAATGCAGTCCCCGGATATGCCAGCCACGGTATATAGTTACTGGTTTTCACTCCGAAAATCAGGTAGTTCATCATACCATACGCATCATTTAGCAGGAAACGCCACATCTGGGCCGCCACCACCGTTGGGATGGCCCAGGGGATCAGTACGGCCGCCCGCAAACCGCCCCTCAGAAAAAAGCGCCGGTGCATGAGCATGGCCAGAAAAAGACCGATCAAAAGCTCGAAAAATGTGCTGACGGCCACGAAGACCACCGTTATCCAGAGAGAGTGGCGGGCAATATCATCGTAGAAGAGGTTTCGGTAGTTTTCAAAACCCACCATGGTCTCCCCCAGTTGGGGAAGTCCGCTGATAACGCGGTGAAAGCTCAGCACCAGGGACTGGCCCACGGGAACCGCAATAAACAAGGTCATGAGGGCAGCGGCGGGAATGAGCAGCAGTAGGAAAAAACGATTTTTCTGAATCATCTGGCGATCTTTTTTTCCAGTTCCATGAATCTGTAAAGCCTCTTTGAAGCGGCTTGGGCAGCAGGTTCAAGGGGCACATTCCCGTTCATGATGACGGTACTGAAAAAACGCTGAAGTTCCTGGCTGAGCATGGGATACAGGGGTGACTGGGGCCGGCTTGCAGCTTTTTCAAAAGAGGGCAAAAAGGCAATCAGGTGGGGCATTTTGTCTCGAATTACCGGATCCTCGTAAACGGATTTCCGCGTGGGCGCAAGTCCCGCTTTCAGCGCCAGCATCTTCTGGCTCTCTTTTGAAGTCATGAAGCGAACGAACTGCCATGCCGCTTCCTGGTGCTTTGAAAAGGCATTGATACCGAAGTGCCATCCGCCCAGGGTGGCTGCGTGCTGGTGTCCTTCAAAGGCAGGGAGAACCCCCACACCCACTTTTCCGGAAATCCTCGATTTGTCGGGATCGTTGATAACCGCCCACGCATAGGGCCAGTTTCGATGAAAAACGGTTTTGCCTTGGGTAAAAAGGCTTAATGATTCCGGCTCTTCATAAGTGAGAACACCTCGCGGGGCCGCCGTCCCGATAATTTGGTCCCGAACGAAGGCCACTGCGTCGATTGCTGCCGGCTGATCAATGAGGACGCGGCCTGTTTTTAGATCGATGATTCGGCCGCCATTGGACCGAATAAACTCGAGCATGTTGCAGACGAGCCCTTCGTACTGCTTGAACTGGCCCGAATAGATATTCATTCCCGCAGCTTTTGGGTCATTCAGGATCTCATTTCCCTGAGCGATCATCTCCTTCCAGGTGGCGGGCGGCCCGAATTGATGCTTATCCAGCAGGTCTTTTCGGTAGTAGAAGAGTCCTGCCGCCATATAGAGCGGAACCCCATATACCCTGTCCCGGTATGTTCCCGCGGAAACGGGGCCCTTGAGGAATTCCCGTTGTTCCGATGGGGGGAACCGGGAGGTTAGATCAAGGGCCCATCCCGCATTTGCGAATTCCGGGGGCCACACCACATCCATCAGAAAAACATCCACCGAGGCGTCCCGGTTCTTGAGCCGTTGCGTCACAATGGCGTGATACTCGGTGGAGGAATGGGGACCCACCTGGCGTTTTACTTTTATGTGGGGATGCGCCTTGTGGAAATGATCCATCAATTCATTCCAGACGTCGGGCTGATTCGGTTTCCAGGTGAGAAAAACGATTTCGGTTACCGGCGGGTCAGCAAATACCGCCCAAGACTGAAACTGGCAAAAAAGAAAAATGCCCAACAAAGCGATTGCTGAAAACAGACGTCTCATGGTCATAAGAGCCCCCTTTTGAATGAATGTAGCGGAAAGCCTTCCATTTTTCAACCCGAAGCCCTCACGTGTGGGACTAAGGGGGCGGAATTTGACAAAAGGGCCTGGGGGCCGTACCTTAACCGGAAAACAAGGAGGCGCCCAAATTGTACTTAAGACGTCTATACACCAAGGGCCGATACCATTACATCCTTTCCGAATCCTGCTATCAAGGGGAATGCTGGAAGCATCGACCGCTGATGGACCTGGGATCCGATCCAGGAATTTACATCGAATATCCGGGGGGCAACAGTTTTCATGTAAAGGAGTCTTTTCTGGAAAGGGTTCAAAAGAGGGCAGAGAGGTTTTCGGAAGATGAATTGGAAAAGCTTTTCATGCCCTTTGTTGATCCGCATATTCGTCGGATCGTGGAGCAGTTTGAACGCCCCGGAAAACCGCGCAGACCATGGCAGTCTCTATCATCTGAGGAGGTTTTAAGCCGCCAGAAAAGGCTCCATTCCTTTGATAAGCGCAGGCTTCACTATCTTCGCTTCGGCCGTGTCCAGATGGGGGATCTGGATCGCAGACCATGGAAATTCCTTCAAATCCTGTCAGAAAAAAGCAGGGATGAAATCGAAGCCATGATGGACAGGATGGAATTGGCCCTGAAACCTCACGAGCGGCGGGTTTATGTCTATACGGCTTTTCATCTGCAGAACCATTTCAGGCACATGCTCACCCGAAACCATCCCTCCAGTCTCGAGCCGGAAAAAGTGGACGGGTTTTTCATGGATGCCATCTGCAACTTGAATCGTGATGAGCGGTTCTTCCAAGGGATTCCTCCTCATGACCATCAATGGTTGCACCCCTATCTGATCAAATACCTGATTCTCTATTTTGATAACGATTTTATTCCGGGTACGTTCTGGAATGAGACGGTGAGAGAATTCATGTGGAAGCATCAATTCTATCACAAACCGAAGAGCAAGACGCGTTTTTCCACCTCTCACCGATCCGCCTGTGAAATGCTGGAGATCACTCCCGAGGAATTCAAGAAGATGGATCGGGAAATGCTGATTCGGTGCTACAGAAGACTGGCCAAGAAAACCCATCCCGACAGGGGAGGGGAGAGTCGGCGGTTTGTTGAAATCAAAGCCGCCTATGAAGCTCTTCTGAAGATGAAATAGCGACCCTTTACTCTTCGCGTTAGCCACGATATTGATTATTGTTCTTCCGCAAACCGTTTGATGTTCAACATCTGTTTGCGCATCATGATCAAATCTCCCCAAGGAAGAAGTCTTCTGGCGAAAAACCCCAAAAGGCCCTTTTTGTATTTCATATTTGCTTTGCAGATCAAACGGCAGCGGTTTGCTTCCCGTTCTATGATCACGTAACTGACGATCAGGCGCTTTAGCGGATACCCGGCGTCGGGTTTTATGGACAATGTGATTTGACGGCTTTTTTCAAAGCTTACCAACCGGAAAATATCCATTACCGTCTGATTGATTTCGAGTTCAGGTTGATTGTGCAGTGTTGTTTTTAGGGCGTTTTTTTTCGATCTTCCGAGCAGATTATAACTGCAAGAGGAGAATCGTAACTGGCAAAGCCACAGAAATATCTCTTCCGCCGTGGCTTCAATAGTGATGGCTCTATAGAACGTGCATTTCGAATCAAACTCATCCTCGGCTTCGTCACAAGGCAAGAGAATGTTTCTTTCATCCCTTTGAATACCCCATGAATGCGCCAGACTCATGCTCGTTCCCTTTACGCACACATTGCTCTTTTCAGTTTCTCGGCAGCGCTTCGCTCCACCTCGTGGTCTTCTTCCATGGGGGTGGCATGATGGGGTTTCCGCCTTGCGTCCGTTACCAAGGATTCATGGCAGCCCCAATGCTTCGCTTTCCAGAATGCTTGAACACCGTAGGTATCTTCACTCGGATTGGAACGAAGAAAACAAACCCAAAGGAAATTGTCCAGATCTTTCGCGCAAAAATCGCTGTCATCCACCAAAACGATCCAGGCGAGTCCCTGTTGTGAAAACAGCTTGGGATTCAAGGTGTCCATCTGGTTGCAGAACTTTTCCACCTCTTCCGATCGGTCTTCCCTGGAACCATAATGGACGCCTCTTTTCTCCAATGTGTAGGAGGGGGCGTCAACCACAACGATGCCGGGAAGGACCACCCTTGGATTCCCGTAACCGGAAGGAAGAGTGAATCCTTGAGGTAACTGATCACAAAGTTCATGCTGTTTTTCACCCGCCACGGCGATAACGAGTTTAGAGCCCTTATGAAGACCGTGGCCGGTGTAATCGAGGGTGTCCATGGTGGTATTCGTCTGGAAATGAAGGTTTTCACGCCAATTAACCCTTTCCAGAATATGTTGGAAATAGGCCCTGACATCAGAGGCGACCAGCTCCCGGTTATCTTGGGCCGCACAGATAAACAAATACTTGGCCAAAGACACTTGATTAAAGCCAAGGAGCGCGTTGGCTTGGGTCAGTATTTCCCGAGGCTCTCTTGTTTCGTAGGGAACATATCGCTCGGAACCGATGGCCAACAGCAGACTGTGGACGCCTGCGGCATCCACTGCATGAACTTCACGAACTCCCTTCACCTGGGTGGGAAGGATATTGCCCGTCAATCGGTGGACAAATTTGCCGAAGGTACTGTCCTCCTGGGGCGGTCTCCCCACAACGGTAAAAGGCCAGACCGCGCTTTTACGATGAAAGACTTTTTCAACTTTCATGTATGGAAACGGATGTTCCAAGGAGTAATACCCCAAATGATCGCCAAACGGGCCTTCCGGTTTGGTCTCCTGACCGACCGTCCCCAGAATACAGAAATCAGCATCGGCGGAAATGACCCAGCCATCAATCAATGTGTAACGGAAACGCCTGGCGGCGAGCATCCCGGCAAAAGTAAGTTCGCTCAGGCCTTCGGGCAGAGGCATCATGGCTGCGACGGTGTGGGCCGGAGGGCCGCCCACAAAAACACTGACCTTGAGCGCTTTTCCCGATTCTATTGCCAGCGTATGATGAATTCCGATCCCCCGGTGAATCTGATAGTGCAAACCCACCTCACGATCAGGAACATATTCATTGCCGGACAATTGCACCCTGTACATGCCCAAATTGGATTGCAGGATACCCGGCTTATCCGTTGGTGGTCGAGAGCAGACCTGGGGCAGGGTGATAAAACTCCCTCCTTCCAAAGGCCAAGAATGAATCTGGGGAAGGTCCTGGATACGGCATTCACATTCCAATACGGGAATCTTGTTTTTCCAACCGGGTTTCATGCCTCCCGTTACGTCACTCAAAGGAACCGAATGAGGAAGGCCGGAGGGAATGTGTCTGGGCAGGGCGTAGAAGGCGGTTCCGGGAAGCGCAAGCAATTTGCTGGGTTGGCGCAGCAAAGGGACGGGATTGCTCCAGGCTTCCAACAGAACCTCCAAAGGCCTTAGCGATTTTCGGAAAAGAAACGCCATTCGCTTCATTGATCCAAAAATATTGGAGGCCCCGGGGAAGTTGGAGCCTTTGATATTCTCAAAGAAAATGGCCGGACCCTTTTCCCGGTTCACTTGACGATGGATGGCGGCCATTTCCAAATATGGATCGACTTCTTCCCGGATGACCAAAAGTTGCCCGGTCTTCTTCAGGTCATCGATACATTCCATCATTGATTGATACACCACGCAAAACCTCTCTCTAAAGCAGTCAAACCTGAAACTTGTTGGCGTTCCGATTAGTTGTCAGCGGCATTGATTCACGAATTCGGGTTTTGGGCAAAACGGTCGTCCCACAGGCCCCGGCCCATGGGGCCCAACCTCAAGGGCTCCACCGTTTCAAAGGTCAACTCACGGACATGCGGCATATCCTTCCACAGAAGTTGGTACCCCTTCAGCTTACGAAAGGGCCGCACCCGTTTTTGCCATTGTGCTTTCTCATTCGCTGTGGCTTCTCTCCGGGTTCCGGCACGACCGATGAGCCGCAATCCTGGATGGGAATCGAAACGACCGCGGTACAAAGATTTCAACCAGTAGCCCATTCCGCCGGTCACTGCCAGAATACAGATACGTGGGTCCCGTTCCAGGTTTCGCCGCATATCTTTGGGAAACCGCTCAAAATAGAGAGCTTTTCCAGGCGCTCCCAAAATGAGAGACCCAATGGGGGAAATGCGGGGGCTGCCGTCCGGGTTGACCGTTGCAATGGCGCAGAAACGGTTGGTCTTCAGAGCATTAATTACAGTTTTCCGAATGGTTTTCCAGTTTTTTTTTATCTCCATAACGATCTCCTTCCACTCCAGATCCAGCCCAAAAAGGGCTGCTCATTGTTCAAAAATGTTCATAAGGGTTTCGAAAGCAGACCCTGGCGCCCATCTGTTCGAACAGCCGCAAAAGGCCATACCGGGTTCGATGAAGAAAGATGAAATTGGTGTTCAGGTCGGCGTGCCTTCTCAGCTCAAAGGCCTGATGCATCAGTTTTTTTCCGGCGACAATGAAATCGGGATGTTTTTTGAAATCAAAATATTCATCCTGGTAAAGCTTTCCCAGCCACTGACCGATCTCGTGAAATATTCGATACATGCGATCCAGAATCTCCGGGTTGAGGGATGGTCCCGCGAGTTTGAGCGCTCTCAGGAGGCGCACATAATCGTTTTTGTCCCCGCAAAGGGCGGTGCGCGGCAGTTCACCGTAGAGATCCACAAAATGAGGATCAAACCGCTTGACACACCCGAAATCCACCAACCCAATGCGTCCGTCCGGGCTGATGAGAAAGTTTCCCGGATTGGGGTCCGCATGAATGCGCTTCATTCGGTATAGTCCGAAAATGAAAAGGTCCTGAAGCGTTTGGGCCACCTTCGCCGATTTTTTAAGATCCGGATTGGTTTTCAACCATTGATTGAGGGTCATGCCCTCCATGTATTGGGCCGTGAGAACCGTTTCAGTGCTGAAGCGTTCAAAGGGCTTTGGCACAGCGATCCGATCCATGCGCAATTGTGTCCCAAAAAAGGTCATGTTTTGAAGCTCCAGGTGATAATCGGTTTCTTCCAGGAGCCGCGTTTCAATCTCCAAAATGGCCGGCAAAACGGTCCGGTAATCGGGCATTGCCCGCCACAGGGTCCGCAGCATTTGAACATCATTGTGAATGGTCTCTCGAATGCCCGGATATTGTATTTTTACAGCCAGTTGGATGCCTTCCCGGGTGCTGGCCCGGTGTACTTGTCCCAGGCTGGCGGCTGCGAAAGCGGTCGATTCAAAGGTGGTGAATACCTCTTCGGGTGCTTCTCCCAATGCGCTATGGACAATTTTTCGGACCAGGGCCCGGTTGATGGGTGGGACCTGATGGTAGGATTTCTGAAGCTCTTTGGTGAGTTCAGGGGGGAAGATCTCCATTTCCATGCTCAGCATCTGGGCGATTTTCAAGGCGGTTCCCTTGAGCAGGCTCAGGCCTTCAAACAGCACGGCGGCATTTTCCCGGTTCAGGGCCTTTTTTTCCGCCTTTTTTTCCTCTTCCTTCAGAAAAGGCTTTCGAACCAGATAGGTTAGGGCCTTTCGGCTCATTTTGGCCGCTGTTTTACTCCCGCTAAGCCCCCTTTGCCACTTACTTTTGGGAATGTTTTGCGTCATCGCGATCACCCATGAACTGACGTTTCACCCGGTGTACCACTTCCACATTATCTTTTAGCCTGTCAAGCCGGTCGATGATATGATGCCTGAAGAGAAAGGACGCCACATCAAGGGCCTTGTTGATGACCCCGGCTTTGATAAAAGTGATGGCCAAATCAAGGCTTTTGTCCAAAAGAACGGTGGTATCCTGAAAACGGCTGGATCGGTCTCTCAACCAGTAGAAAATAAGCCCCACGTAGTAATCCCAGAAAAAATGATAGGTCAACTCCAGAAAAACCAGATCCGGGATTTCACCCACTTCGATGGCCGCCTCAAACATGTCCGAAATAATTCTGAAAAAACGGTTTCGAATCGATTTCAGATTCTGGTAATCGTGGGTGAGGGAAAAGGTGATGCCTCTGAAGCTGGTGTCCACGAATTCGCGATCCGGCAAAAAAAGCGCCAACTGGGTTTCGAAAAAAGCCTGAAGTTGTTCCTGGAGACTGAATTCATTGAAATCCGGGATGGATCGCAACCGTTCGACGGTTTCATCCAGCTGTTCCTCATAATAAGCATAAAGAATGGCTTCTTTTGTGGGAAAATAGTTGTAAATGGTGGCATCACCCAATCCCGCCTTTCGAGCGATCATCTTCATGGTCGCCCCCTTGAGCCCTTTTTTAGTGATTGCATCCACCGCGGCCCGGATGATTTTCTTCCGGTTCTCCCGTTTCTGTTCTTCGCTGATTTTCATGTCAACCCCTTCAATAAATAACAACTATTAAATAAATTCCATTATATGATTTCTAATGTATAGCTGATATAGATTAGTGTCAAGCTTTTTTTGGCCCGCTAGGAAAAATCTCCCGGTACTGCCGGAAACTGAACGTGAGGAAACCATCTATTCGGACGCCTTTGGACCATATGGGGTTCAAATAGCGCCATTTTTGCGTTGACAGTCAGGGGCGGGTGGCCTAGTGTTTTTTTGGGGAAGGGGATGTGGAATGAAACGATATGTGAATTCAGTTTGTTGTCTGCTCTTCTGGTTTTTCTTAGCGGCTCCCTGCCTCGTGTTTGCGCAACGTCTGCAACCTTCCGATCTTGTCTACCAAGGGGCCTTCCGGCTTCCTGAGAGTTTCAACTGGGGGGCCCGGGGGCTTTCATATTATCCGGCGGGAGAGGGTGGGGCGGGCTCGCTTCTGGTGACCGGATTTGAAGGCCTCCTAAACGCTTCTGAAAATCCTTGTGAAGGCCCTTCCGGGTGCCAGGCCTATTACGGAGAGGTTACCATTCCCGCGCCCGTGACGGAAGCCAATTGGGAAAACCTTCCTGTCGCGAATTTTATCCGCTTCATGACGCCCTTTGACGGGGGGCTGATTCAGAGCCTCAATACCAACTATGTTTTTGTGTCGGGCATTCAGTATGTGCCCTGGCAGGGAAATCAGGAAAGCGATAAGATCTACGGTTCCTTAAATGCGTGGTATCCGGAAGGCGACTTCGGCGATGACACCTTTCCCACTGTCTGGTTCAGCGGGTTTGACGGTTCCGGTGCTCGGGGACTCTTTTTCGTGGGCCCCTCTACGGCCCCCTACCACGGAAGAAAGATGGGAGACTATCTTTTTTCCGTACCCCAATGGTATGCGGATCTCTACCTTCGCGGCAGAACCCTGGTGACCGGCAGGGCCAGGGGAACTCCGGTTGGGGACCACCCGGAGAATACCACGGAAGGGGGGTCTCAGGGTCCCACCCTGTTCGCGTTCAAGCCATGGCAGACGGACACGCCCGACAGTAAGGCCTTTCTGGATGCCATCCCCATGCTTTATTACCGGACAAAATATCCGGGGTGTGCCGGCCCGGATATCGGAGTGGGCGGGGACCCGGTGGACTGCGATTATCCGGGCTTCAGCATGTGTGACGTCTGGAATGGTGCAGGCTTTGTTGAGAACGGTACCAAAAGTGCTGTTCTCATATTGGGGCACAAAGGGAGTACCAATTGTTATCATTGCGGCGATCCGGAGGACGATTCAGGGTGCAACACAAGCCCGCTGCCCGGGGAATGTGATCTGTTCTGCGGCGAGAGCCGTGGCTATCACTGCGGTCCCTATCAGCGGCAAGTCATTTTCTATGACACAACACAACTGGGCGAGGCGGCGCAAGGAACCCGGGATCCGTGGAGTGTTCTGCCCTATGCTACCTGGCAACCTGAAAATTTCTACCTGAAACCGGATGGCCAGGAAAATGTGTGTGAGGATGTGGGCGGGCTTGCGGTGGACAACGGCGGCCGAAGGGTGTTCATGGTCGAAAGGGGCCTTGGTTCGGACAATGGGGCGGTTGTCCATGTGTGGTCATATGCGGCCTCTCCCTGTCCCGGGTGTTCCGGCGATCCGGTAGTGCTAAAAGACGTAACCTTCCCCTCGGGAATCGATTGCGAATGCACGGCCGTATCATCCGTTACAATTGGCACCGGCGTGATCATCATGAGCGGTGCACGGGTCATCATAAAAGCGCCGGTGGTTCAAATCGAAGCCGGATTCACCATTCAAGCAGGTGCCCAGGTACAGATCACCCAGTGATGTCCAGATCTCATGGAATCTACTTGCAAGGGGAAGAGCAGTTGGGGAAACGGTTTCTCACGTTTTGTAGCGTGCAGTTGGAATTGGCGCATCCCTTGCACACGAAAAAGATGATTTCCAAAAGCGCCATTACCGCAAGCATCCAAAACAACACCCACAACAAAGCGTCTTTCTGTAGCCACATTTGAGGAAACGCGAAAATGAATCCGAGAGGCAAAATCACGCCCACATAGTCCCAAAAGGAGTATCTCCCCTGTTCTCTTTTAGGAAGAAGACCCGCAAGTTTCCCCGGAAACAGATGTCGGCACCCTTTGGCTTTGCAGGCGCATTTTGAACAGTATGAAAACACGATAACCCCAAAACACAAGACGCAACCGGCCCCGTAAAGCCACGCGCTCATAGAAGATTGCGCCGCAATGGCGACAAACCCAACCACCACGCTACCAAAGATCATGAATAGGCTCAAAACCCCATGAAAGGTATCTTTCATTTCTTCCCTCCCTTTTCAAAAACAGGTGATTCTTTCAAATAAACAACTCTCGTTTTTGTTGGACGGCCAGCCAATATCCTTTCAAAAAAAACCATTGGAAACGTTTTCTCATTTTGATTCCTCCAGCAGACGGTACAGTCCTTGTTCAAGCGTTTCCCAGACCACCGGATCATCAGCCAGTTCCGGTTCGGTCACCAATTGAAGTCCCATGCCATCGAGCATTCCCGTAATCAACGTAGCGAGTCCTTCCATGGGCAATGAGGGATTGATCTTTCCTTTGGTCGCCATGCCATTCAAACCTTTTTCCAGTGCCTTTCTGAACCTTCCGTACAGGGACTCCAACTCCTCCAATACAACTGGACTTTGCCGCGCCACCGCAACCCCTTCAAAGAAGAGATTGAAGAAATCCGGATCCTGCCTTATGACATGCCGAAGGGTTTCGGTGAGGTGCTTTGAAAGGGTCTTAGCGGTTTGGGTCTGATCAAAGACCTTCCCGATCAAGGCGACGCTCAGATCCATATTGGCCCTCAGGACTCTCGCCAACATCTCTTCTTTGTTTTTGAAATAGTAATGGAGAAGACCTCGACTCACTTTGGCTTCTTTGGCCACCAGAGCGATGGTCGTTCCACCATAGCCGTTTTGAGCCAGAATGCTTCTTACGGCCTTTAGAATCCTTTCGGTCTTTTCATTGGATGGATCATTGGGTGTCATAAGGATGGCTCCAAAACTGTTTTGATACGCCATAAATCATTAGCTGGACGGCCAACCAATAATATCCTTGTGGATTCCGTATTGTCAACATGTTTTGAATGGCGGTGGTTCATTTCTCTTGACCCGACTATCTCATTCTTCCTACACTCTCTTTTGAAAATGGCAGAGTGAAGAAATGGGAAGGCTTGAGGATAACCTCAAAATGGAATTCGAGGGTCGGCACCCATGCGCATCACTATCATAACGGCTGGATCTCGCGGCGATGTGCAACCCTTTGTGGCCCTGGGCCAAGGGTTGAAAATTAGCGGTCATCAGGTAGCTGTGTGTACGCATGAGAGTTTTAGGGAATTCGTCACCCAACACGATCTTGAATACCGCTTTATGAACGATGATATGGTCCGGTTCCTGCTGAGCAATCACGGCCATGAGGTCATAGAATCCGCGGACGGCGCATCCGGTTGGCTCAAAACGGCCATCAAAGTCAAAGGGCAGTTCAAGCCGATCATGCGACGCATGCTGGAAGAGGAATGGATAGCTTCCCAGGATTCGGAGCTTATTATCCAACACCCAAAGGCGGTGGGAGGCTATGACATTGCCGAAAGACTCGGGATCCCCCTCATCATCAGCCTGCCCCTGCCACTCATGACACCTACAAGGGCCTTTCCCTGTATCCTCTTTTCCACGGTGAAGCTGGGTGGCTGGTTCAACCGGATCAGCTATGCCTTCTTGCGTTACGCAGCGGCCATGTATTCGGGCCTGATCAACCGTTGGCGAAGGGAGACCCTTCTGCTTCCTCCCCGCCGCGTCACTTCGGGCACCCTGGCACGCAGTAACGGCGAGCCAGTACCCGCGCTTTATTCTTACAGTCCCCACGTACTTCCCCGACCCGCGGACTGGCCCCCCAATGCCCTGGTTACCGGTTACTGGTTCCTCGACCGGAAAGACGACCCCTGGGAACCTTCGGAAGAGCTGAAACGCTTCCTTTCCAAAGGCCCGCCACCGGTCTACGTGGGATTTGGAAGCATCGCAGGCAAAGATCCCGCAAAAACAGGCGCCACGGTCCTTGAGGCCCTTCGCCTTTCGGGCCAAAGGGGAATCGTTGCCAGCGGCTGGGGCGGAATGGTGACATCTCATCTGCCCGATACCATCTTGAGAATCGAGCAGGTTCCCCATGACTGGCTGCTGCCCAAGGTGGCCAGCGTGGTACATCATGGCGGTGCCGGTACCACCGCTGCCGGGCTTCGTGCCGGAAAACCGACCATTGTCTGTCCCTTTTTCGGAGATCAACCTTTCTGGGGAGCGCGCATGAAGGCCCTGGGAGTGGGGCCGGACCCCATGCCCCAGAAAAACCTTACCGCTCAAAAACTTGCGGCTGCCGTCCATATCACCGTGACAGACAGTGATATGCGGCTACGGGCCGCCCAAATAGGTGAAAAAATTCGTGCGGAAGACGGCGTGAAAAACGCTGTTCGGTTCATAGATACTTTCACCAAAACCTGGTCCTGAGCCTCTGAATTAAAGGAATGAGGCGCTTTTTGGGGTTTATGAGATTTTGGGGAGAAGAGGTGAGAATCCTGGTGAGGTTCATGAGTAAATAGGTTATGATTTGCTGTTCTAAATGCATGCCAAGGAGGAGATATTGTGAGCAAGAAAGACTTGATCAAAGGAAAACGGATACTGATCGTGGACGACGAACCGGATATTCTGGAGACGCTTGAGGAGCTTCTGCCCACTGCCAAAATCACAACGGCAGGTGACTTTGAATCCGCGAAAGACCTCTTGGAGACAAAACACTTTGACATTGTTATTTTGGACATTATGGGCGTGAACGGGTATGCGCTTTTGAAAATCGCCAATCGGAAAAAGATGACAGCCATCATGCTGACGGCCCACGCTTTTACCCCGGAAGATACCATGAAGTCCCATAGGGAAGGCGCCGCTCTTTACGTTCCCAAGGACAGGATGCCTGAAATTGTCACGTATCTGAATGATGTTTTAGAGGCTGAAAGGGAAGGGAAGACAACATGGTGGCGATGGATTGATCGCTTTGCTGAACTCTACGACGAGAAATTTGAGAAGGACTGGCAGTACAAAGACAAGGAATTCTGGAAAGGGTTTCCTTACGCCTAGTGGACCCTCCAATAGCGGGAGAGTCGATTCCGGAAAATGACGACATGAAAATCATTGATCCCGCAAAAATTTGAGTCCAAGCATGGCAGCGCCTTTCATGGAAGACTGCTCTTCAAAAATGTAATTGCAGTTTCGCATCCATTTGGATTTTGCACGGATCAGGGCCCGGTTTGCCGCACCACCGGTTATGAATATGTCATTTTTCAGCGGGACCTCAATGGCAATATCCTTTAGATGCTCTCTCTGGTATTCGCAGAGCCCACGGATGAGAGCCGCCAGCAATTCCTCGCGGCTTGTTTCTTGGGTCATTCCCCTAAACTCCGCCTTAAGGGGATTCAGGGAATAGCGGGATCCCATCAGAAAGGGCAGATAGGTCACCCCGGAGTCCCTTTCCAACCATTTGGTGACGGTTCTTTCAATAAAGTCCGTATAGAAGCTTTCCACCGTCAGCTCACGGCAGAACAGACTCCGGAACCACTCGTAAGCCACCCCCAAGGCATTCATGACATAGAGGGTTAGCCAGCGGCCGGGCATCACATGGCAGCGGATATTGTAATTTCTGGATGGAATACACCTGGGGAGGCACACCAGCGTAATTTCAGAGGTGCCGTTCACATTCATAACCTCACCCGGTTCATGAATCCCGAGAGAGTAGGCAGCCAAGACAGCATCGTTGCCACCGATGACGACGGCCGGCTCCTTTCTTAGTCCAAGCTGAAGCGCAAGTTTCGGGCGCAGGCGGCCGACGCTTTCAAAGGCGGGCAGCACCCTTGGGAGTCTTTCCCGAGAGATCCCAAACGCGTCTAACATATCTGAATTCCAGCTCATATCATTTCGCACCGTATTGTAAAGTGCCGTAAGCGAGGCGGATGATGGATCAATGGCGAAATTCCCTGCCAGCCATTTGCCCATGAACGTGTTTGAATGGCCCATCACGGCGGTTTTCCGGCAGATATCCGGCAGATTATCCCTGATCCACAAAAAGCTGGCAAGGGAACAGCCGCCGGCCACGGGCATATTGGCGGTGTCCGCCAAAAGTTTGTCCAAACCCACAACACGGATGATCTCGTTGGCTTGAAGCCGGGAGCGCTGGTCCAGCATCAGAATGGCAGGATGCAGCGCATTGCCTTCGGCGTCCATTACGGTAAAACCGGGTGTTGTTCCGGATAATGCAATGACATCCACTTCTTTTATGAGATCTGCCAGATTCTCACACCCTTTTAGAAAAGCATTTTGCCATTTCTCCGGTTCGATATCACTGAACAGCCCATCATTATATGTGTTGATGCCGTACTCTTCTGAAAAGTGCCGAAGCAGTCTCAAAGAACCGTCCATTGCCTGAAAGATCCCCATTTTCATGGCAGTCGTTCCCACATCGACCGACAAGATGTGCTGTTTCATTTTAAACCCCTATTCACGTACCCCGGCGGCCGAGGGCGTATTTACCTTTTTTGCCCGTAAAAGGCATGAGCAAAAGCCGGGGCAGGGTGACTTCGGCCGGCTTTCTGAATTGTCTTAGACCGATGGTCATATGGATATGCCCGTCTTTGGGTTGAGCGGTGTATGTGCCGAAGATACGGTCCCACCAAGAAAGGTTAAATCCGAAATTGCTATTGGTTTCCCTGGGATAGATGGAGTGGTGCACACGGTGCATGTCAGGGGTGACCACCAACAGCCTTAGCACGCGATCAAGACCCCTATGCAGTCTCACATTTCCGTGATTAAACATGGCCATGCCGTTTAAAACAACCTCAAAGATGACCACTGCGCCAGCAGGTGGACCCAACACCGCCACTGCGGACATTTTAATGAGCATGCTGATGATGATTTCAATGGGGTGGAACCGAAGACCGGTGGTTACATCGTAGTCCAGATCTGCGTGGTGCACCATGTGAAGGCGCCAGAAAAGGGGCACCGCATGGAACATCAAATGCTGAAAATAGACCACCATATCGAGAAAAACAATGCTGACGATGAATGACAAAAAATAGGGGAGGGGGTAAAGATTGAGAAGTCCCCATCCCTGCTCCTGGGCTTTTATGGCCACGGCCACCGCCAGCACCGGAAATAGGAGGCGTACCAAAACCGGGTTCATTACCGTGAGGGCCAGGTTCCATGTCCACCGGATCGGTTTACTGACGGTTCTTTCCCGTCTGGGGGCGATGATCTCCCATAAGGCCATTATCACTAAAATGGCCAGAAAGAAACCGAATCGAATAGCGGCAGCATTTTCCATTTGGGGACGGTGCCTCCTGTTTTCTTCTCATTAGGCTGTGTCGAGATTTCCGATAATCCTTTCCCATAGATCGGTGAGGACGGGGCCTGCCGTATTGGCCGTTGCAATAACCGAATCGATGGATGTCTCTTCCATGCAGTCGGGAAGATTCATGTTGGTAATAACCACAATGCCCAGAATCTTCATGCCGCAATGAACCCCTACAATGGCCTGGCTTACCGTTGACATGCCGACGACGTCCGCGCCGATCATTCGCAGAAATCGTGTTTCAGCAGGCGTCTCAAGGTTCGGTCCCAGAACCCCCACGTAAACGCCCTCTCGCAAGGGGATTTTTTGATCGAGAGCTGTTTTGCGGGCCAGCCGTATCAGTTGGGGATCGTAAACACGGGTCATGTCCGGAAATCGAGGGCCGAAATCATCCAGATTGGGACCGACCAGGGGATTTACTCCCTTTAAATTAATATGGTCGGTGACCAACATGAGATCGCCTCTTTCAAACAGTGGGTTCAGACCTCCGGTAGCGCTGGATATCAATAGATACTTCGCGCCAAGCATTGCCATGACCCTCACCGGGAAGGTCACTTCTTTTGCCGAATATCCTTCATACAGATGGAATCTCCCTTCAAGAGCCAGAACATACTTTCCGGCGATTGTGCCGCCCACAAGATTACCGTAATGCCCTTCCACCGTTGAGGTTGGGAAGTGGGGGATTTCTTCAAAGGGAATTCGGAAATCAGCATCTATTCTCTCCGTAATGGTTCCTAAACCTGTTCCGGTGCTGATGCCCAGTTCCGGTTTTTTTTTCATGAGCGAAGATAGAAACGCAACTGTTTCTTTGATTTCGCGAAGCATGCAAATACCTCCTCGGGGTTTTTCTTTTTTCCTTTATGACACCTTTTGACCGAAGTCAATCATTCAAAACACTCTTGAAGTTCCCAAATCCGGTTTGCAATAGGGGATATGGTGCAAGTGAGTTGGAATACCAACAATTATTTCTTCCCTTGATATTGAAAAAGTCAAACCATTGTATATATTTGCACTTGACTTTTTTTCCGGCGTCGCACAAGGTACCAGGATGGTATCCCCCTTGAGGGGCCTTTTGTGGCGCATAATTTGCTTGCGGACTCCGGAATCAACCAAAACCAAAAGCACACATATTTTTCAGCACAGGAGGTCAATTGTGGAGGAAATCTCAATATCATGGCCGTTTACGGGCCAAACTTACCGCCGCTGTTTCAGGATGATGTACCTGCTGTTCTTTTTCAGTATGGGTCTATTCGTGCGTGTTCAATCCGCCCAGTGTGGGGAGCTTGAAAGAAATCACCCGCCCGCTGCCCTAGACGTTTCTCAAGGAAAAACTGCGACAGACTCGCCCATTGCCATTAAGCCGGTTGGAAGAAAAAAGTCGGATCGATTTAACGAAACCATCGAAACAGCGGCTGCCCGTTACAAAATAGAGCCCGCTCTCATCAAGGCCGTCATAATGGCGGAATCCGCTTATGACCCGAAAGCGGTCTCAAAACAGGGGGCAAAAGGCCTGATGCAGCTCATGCCCAAAACCGCCCGTGCCCTTGGGGTCAAGAATGCTTTTGATCCGGTCCATAACATCAATGGCGGCGTCAAGTATTTGCGGCAAATGCTGGATGCATTCGATCACAACGTGGAACTGGCATTGGCTGCCTATAATGCGGGGGCTGGTAAAGTGAAACGCCATGGAGGAATTCCACCCATCAAGGCAACCCGCCATTATGTCAACAAAGTCTTTGCTTACTACCAGCATTACAAATCAGAAATGGCCGCAAAGACCGAAAAGGTCTGATATCCGCATTCCATATTTCTTACCGGGAGTTATCTCACGTTTTTTTGCTCTTGACCTGCTTCTCTCATTTAAGATAAGAATACGGCGAAATTGCCCCCCGGAAGGAAATGTGAAATCATGAAACAGCTTATCCTAGACTTGAAGAGGCCAGCCGCACTGCCCGAATTTACTGAGAAAGTGGATGTGGTCCAGACCCATATCTCCGTGGTCTTTGTTGCGGATTCATTTGTTTATAAGATCAAAAAACCCGTCAATTTCGGTTTCTTGGATTTTTCAAGCCTTGAAAAAAGGGCCTACTATTGCGAACAGGAAGTTGCCCTCAACCGTAGACTGGCCAAAGACCTCTATATTGAAGTTCTTCCGGTGACAATTTTAGACGGAAAGCATACGCTCATAAACCGAAAGGGTGAACCGGTTGATTATGCGGTCAAAATGAAGCGCATTCCGAATGAGTATCTGATGAAATCCCTCTTCGAAGCTGGAAAAATCACACCGGGGAATTTGATTGAGATTGCCCGAGTCCTCTCCAAATTCCATTCAGAAGCCAGAACGAGTGCTGAAATATCCCAATACGCAGAGCCACAGAAATTCAAAATCAACACGGACGAAAACTTCGAACAGGTTCAAGACCATTGCGGCCTGACCATCTCGGAAAAACAGTTTCAGGACATAATGACGTATACCAATGATTTTTATGAAGAACACCATCAACTGTTTTTTGATAGAATCGCAGACGGGCGCATAAGGGATTGCCACGGTGACCTTCATATGGAGCATGTCTGCATAATGCCGGGGCTTCCCATCATTGACTGCATTGAATTCAATGAACGTTTCCGATTCAGTGATGCCCTTGCGGATATTGCCTTCCTGTTGATGGATCTGGAATACCACGGTGGAATCAAAGAGGCGGAATCGCTCTGGCTGCATTATAAAGAGCTATCCGGGGAGAGTGGTGTCGATCACTTGCTCAGGTTTTACAAGGTTTACAGGGCGTTTGTGCGCGGAAAGGTCAACGGTTTTCAGGTTGATGATCCTTCAATAACGGATGGGGCGAAAACAGAAGCCATTAACCGTGCCCAATCCTATTTCAACCTGGCCCATGATTATATCCATTTATAATGGGAGAAATGATACTCTCAATTGCCGCGGCCAAGTTTCAACTTATCTTGTTTTGATGGAATAGCAAACACGCTAAAGTCTATTGGAGCCCAATAATGAAAGAAGATTTTGTCACATTTATGAAAAGAGAACTGAAACCCGATACGGTTCTGATTGCCTGCGGACTGCCGGCATCCTATAAGACGGAGACCACGGAAGTCATTGCCGAAATGAAGGGTTATCGCATTTTGAGATCCGACCTCATTCGGCTCCAGGTGCTGAAGCATAAGGAAATTTTTGATGAAAAAGAGGCCGCCAACATGCAGAAGCGCACCCTGGTCTATGATGAAATGTTCAGGCTGGCAGATGAGGCGGCAGGCATTGGAGAGGGGATCATTCTGGATGCCACCTTCGTCACCCAAGCCCTCAGAAGACGCGCTGCAAAAGTCGCTGCTGATCACCACAAAACGCTGGTAATTCAACAAACCCAGTGTCCCAAAAAGGTATCCCTTTCGCGTATTTCCAAACGAACCAAGGAAAACTACGAATCCAATGCACTGACTGAGCAAGCTTACATCAATAATGTGAAGAAATTTGAGCCGGTGGATTTGAATGACTTGAAAGAGCGGCATCCGGACTTGGAAATCATTCATTTGTTGGTGGATACCACTTCGGATTTGACCGAGGAGTGGGTGGTGATTGGAAAAACCACCGCATAGGGCCGTTTGATGAAATCAAAATCTGTCGGGATTATTTACAAACACCATCATGAGCCGGCAAAAACCGAGGCATTGAAGCTTAAAGGCTGGTTTGAAAAACGCGGCATAACCGTCTTTAGCCAGGAAATGGCAGCGGAGTTTGTTGAAAACGGCGCCTCTTTGCAAAAGCAACAGGTTCCAAGAGATGTAAATTGGATCGTTGTGCTGGGCGGGGACGGGACTCTGCTGGGCGCCGCCCGTCAGGTGGGACGATACGGTGCTCCCATTCTGGGAGTAAATCTTGGTGGGCTCGGTTTTTTGACCTGTGTTCCATTGGAAAAGCTCTATTCCGTTGTGGAAACCATGCTGAACGGCGGCCTTCATGTGGAAAGCAGGATGATGCTTGAAACAAAGGTCCTGAGGGATGAGAGGGAAGTGTTTCGCTTTCACGTGCTAAATGACGTGGTAATCAATAAAAGCACCATTGCCAGAATTATCGATCTGGATGTCTCCGTAAACGGTCTTTTTGTGACCACATTCAGGGCCGACGGTCTCATCATTGCCACTCCCACCGGATCCACCGCCTATAATCTTTCGGCCGGAGGGCCCATTCTTTATCCCACCATTGAAACATTTGTTTTGACACCGATTTGTCCGTTTACCCTCACAAACAGGCCGATCATTGTACCTGACAGTGCCGTTGTGGGCATAGAAATGGGCAGGGAGAGTGAAAAAACCGTTGTGTTAACCCTTGACGGCCAAGTGGGGTTCGATCTTCGCCACGGGGACACGGTCCATATTTATAAATCCAAGGAAAAGATAAACCTTTTCCAGCCGCCTGCTCAAAACCATTTTCGCATTCTCAGAACGAAACTCATGTGGGGAGGCGTTACCTACAACAAATCTACGGAGCCTTGTTGATGAGGCGGGCATGGAACCGTTGGAATGCACGAAAAGACTATTTCGGGTAGACAGAGAGGAAATCCATTATTTCAGGTTCCTGCTTGAATCCTATGATGGGATGGCCCTCGTCTCCACTAAAGACCCTAACGCAGCACTGATCGAAGTCCGCATAGCGCCCGGTTGCGAAGCGATGGTTCTTGAACTGATGGATGCACTCAGAAACAATGAAAACCTATCCATTTCAGCCCCCCTTTGAGGTGTGTGATTGAACAAGCGTTTTCACATTAAAACCATGGGATGCCAGATGAATGAATACGATTCCGATTTTCTGGCACAATCCCTCATTAAGAGCGGCTTCCGGCCGGTAGAGGATGTGCATGAAGCAGGGGTGATACTGATCAACACCTGTGCCGTCCGCGCCAAACCAGAGCAGAAAGCCTGCAGTTTCCTCGGCCGAATGGCCGATGTCAAGGAGAAGAACCCTGAATTAATTGTGGGGATGATCGGATGCCTGGCCCAAATGAAAGGTACGGAAATAATGCGGCGATTTCCGCTGCTCGATTTTGTTTTGGGTCCCAGGGAGTTGGGTCGAATTCTTGAAACCATTGAAGAAATTCATAACAATCGCAAACGGATTTCGGCAACGGCTCTCAACTGTACGCCGCCGCCTCCAGCAAAATGCACAGGATACTTTCAAAATCGGATTTCTGGCTTTATTTCCATAATGGAAGGGTGCAATAATTTTTGCAGCTACTGCATTGTTCCTTATGTGAGAGGTCGGGAGTTCTTCCGCTCGCCCAGGGATATTCTTGATGAAGCCAAATATCTTCTTTCCGAAGGCATACGGGAAATCACTCTGCTAGGGCAGAACGTCAATTCCTATGCCTGGAAAGAGGCGCACGAAAAGTGGAATTTTGCATCCTTGCTCCGTTCCCTTTCTACACTGGACGATCTGTTCAGACTCCGGTTTACAACCTCCCATCCAAAGGATCTTTCACATGAGCTGATCGACTGTTTCAAGAATATTGACAAACTGGCAAGTCATATTCACCTGCCGTTTCAGGCGGGGAGCGATCGCATTCTGAAAGCCATGCATCGTGGGTATAACCGAAATCAGTATTTTGAGATCATAGATAAACTGAGAACCTGCAAAGAGGATATTGCCATTACCAGCGATGTTATGGTAGGATTCCCCGGAGAAACAGAGGAAGACTTTCGGAGTACCCTGGATTTGATCGAAAAAATCGAATTCGATTCGCTTTTTTCGTTCAAATACTCTGATCGCGAAGGAACGCCTGCTGCGCGAATGCCACACAAGGTGAGCGAGAAAGTCAAAATAGCCAGACTTTATCGCCTGCAAAACCTTCAAAACCGTATCACCCTAGAAAAGAACCGGAAACTTGTGGGTCAGCGAATGACGGTGCTGGTTGAAGGGACTAGCAAAAGAGGTGAGCAGCTTACGGGGCGAACCCCTTCCAACAAAGTGGTCAATTTTGACGGAGACGCCCATTTGGTGGGAAAAATGGTAGAAGTTGTCGTACAAGAGTCTTACCTTAACTCGCTGAAAGGCGGACTAGAGGACTAACCATACGTTATGACAGCTACAATTGATGACATATCCTATGAAAATGAATACGTGCTGGTGGTCGACGATGAAGAGATTGTGAGAGAACCTGTTTCTGCCATGCTAAGGCACCTCGGTTTCAAAGTGGATACTGCTGAAAACGGTGCTGAAGCGTTACAGAAATTGGGCAATACTGCCTACACCTTTTTATTAACAGACATTCGAATGCCGGGCATTGACGGTCTCGAACTCATCGCACGCGTAAAAAGAGACCACCCGAATATTTGTGCCATCGCCATGACCGGTTACACCAAAGAATACAAATATGTGGAAACCATTAACGCCGGTGCCACTGATTTCGTTAACAAACCCTTCGGCATTGAAGAGATAGAAGCCAAATTCAGACGGGGCATCATTGAAAGGAACATTCGAGAAGAACTCAATCGGCTTTCCATTACCGATTCATTAACCGGGCTCTACAACCAGCGGCATTTCTATGATCGCCTCAAAGAAGAGACGGCGCGGGCAGAGCGGCAGAATCATCCGCTGGCGTTGATTCTTTTGGATCTGGACGCCTTCAAGCAATACAATGATAAATTCGGGCATCTCGCAGGAGACGAACTGCTGCAGAAAGTTGGCACCGTTATTCAGGGCAAAATGCGACAAAATGTCGATTCAGGGTATCGGTATGGGGGCGACGAATTCGCCGTTCTTTTGATCGAGGCCGGCGCAGATGTTGCCAAGATGATGTCCGCCCGCATCAAATCGGGTATTGAGAAGGAGTGCGGGGTATCAGCCAGCAGTGGTTTCGCGGTATTTCAAACGGGATTGAATGCGGAAGCCCTGGTTGGTGATGCGGACCAAAAGCTGTATGAAGATAAGGCGCGTAACAAGAAGGCATTTGCACACCAGGAACAACCGAGCGCCGCATAAAATTGCTTACCGTAATAACGTCTGATAATAAATATTATGTAAACTTGAAGTTCCAGCCGGAATGCATTGAATCTGCCACCGCATCCCCCTGTTTACCCCCTTTCAAAAAAATAGCGGTTGACAATCCAAGCTGAAGTTTGATAGTCTAAAAAGATCACTTGAGGGAGGAAAGAATCGAATGGGTAGCGTTGTAAAGAAGCGAAGAAAGAAAATCACCAAACACAAGTACAGAAAACTTCGAAAAAAGATGCGCCACAAGAACAAGTAGTCATCTCCTTATTCCCCATATAAAAAAAGGCAGTTCAAAACGAAGAACTGCCTTTTTGTTTACGTTTTCTGTTCGTGATTTCTGTTGAATTTCCAGAAAGCGAATCCCTACGTCACTGGCGAGACGTCGCAGTTTCTCGTCATCCGATGCTCTTTTCGTGCATTTGACTGAAGTCTGTGATAGATTTTTTCCGGCAAATCTCTTACTTGAAGTGACGGCATGTTCTCATCCTTTGCTGTTTGTTGTAATCGATGATGCGGAATAGCGCTTCAGACGGATATGTCAGTTTCCCTTTAAGGCCAGATAGTTCTCCTTTATTTGTCTTAAAAACAACGAGAAGTCATCTGTGTGCCTTTTGAGAACGCCATATTCGGTCCTACAGATTGTTGATGCAGTTTGATCGAAGTTCATCCAGAAACGGCTTGAAATCAAAATACATGCCACGCAGTGCGATTTCGTAGTCTATCCTTTTTTCTCCGTCATATTCCAGAAGGCACTTCCCTTTAGTGACGACTTCGTAAGCGATTTCCAGAGATGCGGCGTTGAGGATGGTGACGTCCGTGTCCATTCCCAGGACCATTCCCACGCTGGTTGCAGTCATATAGGCGGGCGCAACCGTTGAAAGGGGATCATCTCTATAGGCGCGGTCATCCATGAGAAAGGCGAGATCCAGATCTGAAGCTTTCCCCGTGCCGTCTCTCACATGAGAACCAAAAAGATAGACTGCTATGATGGTTCGCTGGCCGTCATATAGTTCCTGGAGGCGAGTTTTCAGTGTCTCTCTGATTTTTTCAGTAACATGTTCCATCGTACGCCTCTCGAAAAATGGATAACGTCGTAAGACATTGATTCTGTACGAGACAGGGAGTGCGCAGTCACCTCAGGGAGTATAGGGGAGATATTTTTGCAGGTCAACCAAGATGATTTATAAACAATTTGCATTCCATAAGGATGTCCCGAAACAGGACAAAAGAAAGGCAGTTCCCAGAAAGAACTGCCTTTCTTGCTGATCAACTTTCAGCAGTGCGTTTCGTGTGCTGCCGGATCTCACAGGCTACTTACTATAATCGTACCATCCGCCCCCTGTCTTTCTGCCCAGTTTATTGGCGCGGATCATGGTCTTCAGCAGATTCGGGGAAACCCACTTGGATTCCTTGTTGAGTTCCTTGTAGAAATACTCGTTCACGAAATAGCAGATATCAATGCCTGTCAAATCCATCAGTTCGAAGGGCCCCATGGGGTAATTGAGTCCCGCTTTTACGGCGGTATCGACATCTTCAATGGAGGCGATCCCCTCTTCGACGATCTTGATGGCTTCCACCATATGAGGAATCATGATACGATTCACCACGAAGCCCGGCGAATCTTTTTTCACTTCCACTGTGATTTTCCCCATTTTCTTGGCCAGCTCAGTGGTAATATCGACGGTCTCATCGCTGGTGGAGTATCCTCGAATGATTTCAACCAGCTTCATGATGGGGACAGGATTAAAAAAATGCATGCCGCACACCTTCTCAGGCCTTTTTGTGGCGGCTGCAATTTCAGTGAGAGACATGGATGAGGTGTTGGAGGCCAGGATGACATGGGGAGCGCAGAGTTCATCCAGCTCTTTGAAAACACGCTTCTTGAGATCGAGGTCTTCAATGACCGCCTCAATGATGAAATCAACATCTTTCAGGTCGGACATTTCCGTGGTGCCCTTGATTCTGCCTAAGATTGCATCTTTTTGAGCCGCTTCGATCTTTCCTTTTTCAACACCCTTGGAAAGAAAGCGGTCGATGTTTTTCATTCCCCGCTCAACGAATTCATCTTTAATGTCTCTTAAAACAACGTCGCAGCCGATTTGAGCCGCCATCTGTGCGATACCGTTACCCATGGCACCGGCTCCGACCACACCAATCTTTTTGATCTCCATGCTACCTCCTCAATTAGAATGAAAAATGGTACCTAAAATGTGGAAATGCTATTACGCGGACACTACGGACGTTACTTCCGGGACGTTCTGCTTAAGGACCTTTTCAATCCCCATTTTCAGGGTCATCTGACTCATGGGACATCCACCGCAAGCACCGGTCAGTTTAACGGTGACCAGTCCATCAGCATTTACATCCACCAACTGCACATCCCCTCCGTCCGCCTGAAGGGAGGGCCTCACTTTTTGAAGTGCATCCTGCACTTTGTCTTTTAGGGTCATGCGCTTTTACTCCTGGTATTCTATTGGTTATGGCCAATCTTATTATAACGGACGCTTATTAGCACATAATCGGATCGATTACTACTTAAAAATTCGAAGAACACGGTCGTCCAGATACGCTTTAAGCCCCTCAGAATTCACAGGGGACCAACCCATGCTTTTGCGCCAGATTTCATCAGATTCCATGCAGAGATAGAGGCCCGCACCCTCATGCCAATCTTCAAGCACTTGCCGCATATAGTGAAAGAGTTCCATCCGAATGGGTTTGAAATAGCGGGTCTTTCCGTCCAACCCCGTGATGAATTCCCCGTCCAGGATCCTCGTCTCGGGATGTCGTCTTCGAATGATCGGCTTCAAATCGGGCATGAAGCGCAGTGATCCCAGGCTTATCCAGATGATGCCTTTCGGTTTCAGAAAACGATCCATGAGATCGACGGTCTTGAGATATCCTTCCCGCCATCCTTTGTGGTGAATCAACGGGTCGAAATGAAAACCGACAACAAAACCTTCCGCCTGACATCTCTTCGCGGCTTCAAGCCGCTGCTTAAGGGTTGCGGCCCCCTTTTCTTCAGTTTTGGAAATAAACGGGCTGTTAAGGGACCAGGATACGATAATGCGGTCCCGATAGGGGGAAGAGATCAAACCGTCAATTCGGTTGGTTTTGGTTTTGAATTCCAGGACCGCGTTCTTTCTCTCGGAAAATGGGGGCATAAGAATGCTGGTCCAGCGAGCGATGGGGTCAAGTGCCAGACTGTCCGCGAACTCTCCTGTTCCAACACGGAACATCTGATGGGGGCGCTCATCCATAAAAGCCAGAATCGAGGGTAGCGCATCTTCAAGATTGGCGTGTATTTTCAAATAGGGGTGATTGGAAAAGTAGGACTGAAGGATACAATAGCTGCAGTCCAGGGGGCAGTTCGTGGCCACATTGAGAATCTGATATCCGCAGCAGATGTATTCCCGTGTTCCAGGACAGGGTTTGAGGAATTCACCTTTATGCGCGAGAAGGTGCAGGGTCTCTTTTCCCATACCCTTTGGCAAAGTGGTATGGGAAAGCGCTTCAGAGGGTACCGAAGAAACGGATTTCAGGATTCGACGACCCATTTGGGTGTTTTTCCCCTCCGGATCCAAAATGGCCTTCTTAATGAAATTGTCCGCCATTAAGCACTCTTATCCCAGGGATCTTCAAAGGTGGCCAGTTCTTTTTTCTTTTGCAGGACCCGAAGTTTATCCATCAGGTCATTGCCGTTTTCAAAGGTCATATCGAGTCGGTAGCGGGTATCTTCAAAAAATGCGGGTGGCGTGATATGAACGCCTCCGGGAAGGGCCAGCTTTTTCACCCATTGACTGAAACGGCGATTGGCTTTCATCAGACGGGGCGACCGTTTCTTTCTCAAGAGCGTCATTAGGGCCTTGGCCTTTTGAGGGTTGTTCATCTGGTCACTGTCACGAATGTCTTTTAGTTCTCTAGCACTTAGCATCTGGGCCATGGGAACATTTTCCATGTGGGACAAGTCGCTTATGAGATCAACAAACTGTGCCTGTTGGTTTTTGCTGAATCCGATGGCGGAATAATAGGTGCAGAACATCTCACGGTCCTGATTGTTCATGTCAAGCAGGAGTTTTGCCGTTTTTATGGAAAGCCTTTCGGTGGCAAGGAGGGTTTTTGCCAGGGGTTCAAATACCTTTTCGATCCCCACATAAAGTTCAAGGGTTGCCGGATGGGACGGCAAATGGAGAATCGGCATATAGATGTTGAGGACATCTTCATGGGGGATGAGGTCCAGCAATCGCCTCAGGATCATCCCCTTTTCGATGGTATTGAAATCCCTGGTACACAGGTTGTCATACAGGTTTATGAGCACACAATCCAAAGATGAGGTCTCGAAAGGGAGGATCCGGCCCGGGATGGATTTGAGGGAGAGTTTTTTCAGGGCACTGACCCTTCGAAAACCGGCAATCACCTCGAATTCTCCTTCTCCGCCCTTCCCTTCACCCTTTAAAAGCAAAAGCGGCGGATTCATCAGGCCGATTTTTGCAATGGAGTTGATCAATGGCGCCACATCGAAGCCGTAGCTCATACATGAACGGCCAGGGGACGTATCGATTCGGTCCATGGGTACAGGGGTTGTTGGCAATTCACCAACTTCTAAATTGTTCATGACATCCTCATATTACGAATTCCGTTTCCTGCCAAACATTGCCAAAACAGCCTCCGTCTCCCGACATCTCAGTAAACGGGCCACAAGAAAATAAACAACAATCCCCATTGAAACAAGTGTTATGAGACAAAAGATCCTGTATGAAAGCGCATCGGAAGCTTGGCTGCAAAAAAGGTGGGTGCGGCCGATGATCACGATCAATCC
The DNA here is from genome assembly GCA_028278625.1 of Thermodesulfobacteriota bacterium. Next base: position 24,506 of record JANQDY010000229.1, on the reverse strand, counting down.
CATCACGATGGATGCCAAAACGGATTTGGAAACAGATCTTAGAACCCTCCCCCCGCTGATGAACAACCCTTTCTTTCGAAGGAACAGGGTAAGGAGAAAGAACTGAACGCCCGAGGCAACTGACAGGGAAAGTGCCAGCCCTCTATGTGCCAGCGGACCCATGAGCACGAGGCTCAGCGCGATATTAAGAAAAAGAGAGAAAATGGCGATTTTCACCGGCGTCTTGGTGTCTTGAAGTGCGTAGAATCCGGCGATGAGGATCCGCATACCCGAAAAGGCCCAGAGTCCCGTGGTGTAACAAAAAAGGGCATCTGTCGTCATGACGGAGGATTCACTGCCAAAGGCACCTCTTTCAAAGAGCAATGACACAATCGGTTTTCCCAAAATCAGAAGCCCCGTCATGGCTGGGAGCGCAATGAAGAATACAACACAGAGGCTGTGATCCAGAGTTTCCTGGAATCGCGCATAATTTTTGCGGGCCGCATCACCCGAAAGAGAAGGAAGTGATGCCGTTGCAATGGCAATGGCAAAAATGCCCAAGGGGAATTGAACCAGCCGGTCCGCATAATAGAGCCATGAAACGCTTCCTTCCCGCAAGAATGACGCCAAAAGGGTCCCCACAAACTGATTGAACTGGTATACTGCGGAGCCTAACACGGCAGGCAGCATCAACCGACCGATGCGCCGGACCGCCGGGTGGAGCGGTTCCCACACAAAAAAGAGCTTTAGCCCCGAGCCATAGACCACAGGGATCTGGAGCGCCACCTGCAATATGCCACCCAGAATAACGCCAATGGCAACGCCGATGATCGGTTCGGATAGATGGGGAGAAATGAGATAGGCGGAACCGATAATCCCTACATTGAGCAAAATGGGGGCCGCGGCCGGTGCCGCAAACCGGCGCAGGGAATTGAGTACCCCCATAAAAAAGGCGACGAGGCCGATAAAGAAAACGTAAGGAAAGGTGATCCGCGTAAGGAGAACGGTTAATTCGTATTTGATCCCCGAACTTCCGAAACCGAAGGCTTGAATTCTGACGATTGCGGGGGCAAACAGAATCCCCAGAATCGTGACGACCGCCAGGATGAGTGAAAGTATGGTGAAAACGATTCGGGCCAGTTCAAATGCATCCTCCTTGTTTTTGATGGTGAGGTATTCCGTAAAGACGGGAATGAAGGCAATGGTGAGCGATCCTTCCGCAAAGAGACGCCTCAACAGATTCGGTATGCGAAGGGCCACGAAAAAGGCGTCTGCCGCCATGCCTGAGCCGAAAAGCATCGCCATTACCATATCACGGACAAGCCCCAGGATCCGGCTTATCAAGGTAAAAAAGGCAATGATGCCGGCAGCACCACTGATATTTGCTGGTTGCGTTTTATACAAAATGATTTCGATGACAAAAAATGCTTGACAACTCGGACTATTTGGCTATCATTTATTGTTTAAATTTTCATCGGTTATTTGGAGTCCACATTCAGCATTTTAAAGAAAGTGTCCTCTGATTAGCCATTTCAAGGAGGCTCAGCTTGGCGAACCACAAATCCGCCCTTAAGAGGGCTAGGCAGAATGAAATTCAACGCGTCAGAAACAAAGGGTATAAGACCCGCATGAAAAAGGCAGTCAAAGAAGTGCGGACTGCTATCAGTGAAAATTCGCAAGAACAAGCGAATAAAACACTTGAAAAAGCCGTTTCCATCATTCAGAAGTCTGTTTCGAAAGGCGTAATTCACAAGAATCAGGCTGCAAGAAAAGTCTCCAGACTGGCACTTCAGGTCAACAACCTCTCCAAAAACGAATCCTGAAGCCGCTGGCCCATAACGTGGGCGAGCGCTACATGGACAATACGAAACTCTCCAGAACGAGCGGTGCCTGAGATCCTCTTTTCAGGCGCCCATCCGCTTCATAGAGCAGCACCAGTGCCCTTTCCAGGTCCTTCTCCTGCCACCGTCTTGCCTGGTCGAGGACTTTGCTCACCACAAACCCGGGTATGCCCAGCTTCTTGGTCATTTCCGCCCGGTGAATGCCCCTGGCCATGAACTCCTTTGCCTGAAATATGATACGGATTTGCCGGGTCAACATACCGATAATGCCGAAAGCCGCCTCTTTTCCTTCTTCCGCCAAATAGCGATTTAAAATGGAAAGGGATTGCGCTTTTCGTCGTTGGGAAATTTGATCCATCAGTTCAAATATCGTGTACAAACGGCTGAATATGCTAAGCTCCTTTATTTCAGGAACGCCAATTTCCCTGCTGCCGTGACGAAGATAGAGCTTCTCCAGTTCCGCATAAAGGGCCCTAGAGCGATTGCCGATAATTTCATGAAGGTGACGACAGGCATCCTGTCGGATATTGAGTCCCATCTCTCGGGCGGTGGCCATGATAAAGGGAATCACCTGTCCATCGGTCAACTCTTTGAAGTGCACGGCTACACCATGCTTCTTGATGGTGCTGAAAAATTTCAGGCGGAAGTCGGGCTTTTGGGCGAGCAGAATAAGACTTGTGGTTTCTACGGGGCTTTTGAGATACGGGAGCAATATCTCCAGATCAGGGGCGGATATATGATCGGATCGTCGAACGATAATAAGCCGTCTGGGCGCCAGAAACGGCAGAGAACGCGCCGCATCAAGGATATCTCCCGTATTGAGGTTCCCGTCTCCGTCATAAACATGCAGATTGAAATCACGCGCCGATTCAGGAATTCCCGTTTCGCGAACTTCAAAAAGTACCTTTTCCAGGTGGAAATCATCGGGACCGTAGAAAAGGTAAAGGGGCCCAAGTCGCCCCTCCCTGAGATGGCCCAAAACAGTTTCCGGAGTTGCTAGAACGGGCATCAGAATCTTTCCATGGTTCTCAGATAGATCCTTTCAGCCAGCAGCTGTGCAATCTTCTTTGTGGCGCGCCGCTGGTTGTAGCGGGTTTTCAGCGGATCCGAATCAACGGTAAAAGAGGCTTTCTCTTCCATGTTGGGGTCATTCCAGATGATTTTCCCGGTCTTTGAATCCACGAGGCTTACCGCTAGCCTGATCTTAAGCCAGCGTGAACTGGTGACGTCGAAGGTTTCGTCCGTTACCCGGTAGCTCAGCGGTTCGGTCTTGATGTTGGTAACCTTTCCGATGAGGAGAGCCGCGGCCGTCTCTTTCGGAACGAGGGGTATTTGGGAATGACTGACGAACTCCCGGCGAATCATCTTGGTAAAATCCCCTTCAAAACCGATATCCGAAGAGGGGCTCTTCATAAGGGGGATGGCCATACTGGAGATGGAAAGGTTCATGGGCTTTCCGGTGGCCTGCAACTGATAGCCGCAAGCGGAGATCCAGAAAAGGCTTCCCATGAAAACAAAGAAAATTCTAAGGGTGCGCCTGAGTTCCATCCCTTCTAAACCACCACATTCACGAGTTTTTTCTGCACCACAATAACACGCTTGACGGTCTTCCCTTCCAAGTGGCGCTGGATTTTTGTATCTGCCAGAGCACGCTCTTCTATCTCTTTTTCGCTGCTGGACGCGTCCACCTCAATTCGGCTTCTCACCTTGCCGTTCACCTGAAGGACGATCAGTTTTTTTTCTGTAACGAGAGCCTCTTCACTGTAATTGGGCCAAGGCACATTGATCAAAAACTCTGATCTATCCAGCATCCGCCACAATTCATCGGTGATATGGGGCACCACCGGTGAAAGCAAAATGACCGTTGTCTCAATGGCTTTTCGGACAACCGACCAAGAGGTGGCATCCTTGTCCTTTGCGGTCTTCAGGAATTGGTTGGTTTCGTTCACAAGCTCCATGACCGCGGAAATCGCGGTGTTGAAATGAAAACGGTTCTCAATGTCACTGGTAACCTTTTTGATGGTTTCATGGGTCTTTCTGTGCACCGATTTTACAGGCTCTTTGAGCTCGGATGTCTCGTCAATTGGCGTTACGTTTCTGAGATCTTCCAGGTGATCCGTCACAAGGCGCCATACCCGCTGGAGAAACCTGTGTGAGCCTTCGACACCCTGTTCACTCCATTCAAGATCCTTGTCCGGCGGGGATGCAAAAAGACAGAACATGCGAACCGTGTCCGCACCGTAGCGGTCGATCAATTCCTGGGGGTCAACCACATTCTTTTTGGATTTGGACATCTTAACGATATTGCCGTTTTTCACTTGGGTTCCGCAGTGCAAGCAGCGGTCATCTTCCGCTTCACCGGGATAGAGATAGCCATGTTCAGGGCAAGACTGGGTTGCCTTACAGACCATGCCCTGGGTCAGAAGATTCGTGAAAGGTTCCTTTATTTTGATATGTCCCAGATCTTTCAGGACCCTGGTGTAAAAGCGGGAATAAAGGAGGTGCAAAATGGCGTGCTCAATGCCCCCGATATATTGGTCCACCGGCAGCCAGTAGTCGACCCGTTTGGCGTCCAGAGGGCTTTCCTGGTGGTCCGGGCAGGCATAGCGGTCAAAATACCAGGAAGATTCCACGAAAGTGTCCATGGTGTCCGTTTCCCGCCTCGCTTTGCCGCCGCATTTGGGGCAGGTGGTTTTGAAAAAAGACGGATCAAACGGTAACGGAGAACCGCCGTTGGGGCGCATGTCCAGATCGAGGGGCAGGATGACGGGCAGGTCTTCTTTGTTCACCGGGACGATGCCGCACAGATCGCAGTATGTCATGGGAATGGGTGCACCCCAGTATCTCTGTCTCGAAATACCCCAATCCCTGATGCGATAATTCACCGTCTTATGGCCGATCCCCTCTTTTTCGAGGTAATCGGCAATGTTGTCCAGTGCCTGGAGGTTTTTCTGTCCGTTAAACGGCCCGGAATTGAGCAGGATTCCCTGATCCACATAGGCCTCCGTCATTTCTTCCTCAATCAAGTCCGCATCCTCGGGTTTGATGACCACACGCAGCTTTAACCCGTATTTCTTGGCAAATTCAAAATCCCGTTGGTCATGGGTGGGTACCGCCATTATGGCGCCGGTGCCGTAATCAAACAGAACAAAATTGGCGACGAAAATCGGTATTTCCTCACGGGTCATGGGGTTGAGGCAGTATCTGCCTGTAAAGACGCCTTCCTTGGCGGTGAAATCAGCGGTTCGCATGAAGGTGTCCATTTTGAGCGTTTGCGTCACGAAGTCGAGGACCTCTTTTTCCTGGGGCAGCCCTTTGATGATCTCGTTCACCATGGGGTGTTCCGGCGCAAGGCACATAAAAGTGGCCCCATAAAGGGTGTCCTGGCGAGTGGTGAAGACTTCAATGGCCTCCTCGGGGCCCACCATGGGAAAATGGATGGCAGCACCATGACTTTTTCCGATCCAATTCCTTTGCATGCTCAAAACCCGGTCCGGCCATCCGGGCAGTTTCTCGCAATATTCAAGCATGTCCTCAGCATAATCCGTTATCTTGAGAAACCAGCTGTTCATTTCTTTGATGGCCACTTCCTGCTCGGGATGTCGCCAGCAGCAACCGTCTTCCACCTGCTCATTGGCCAGCACCGTCTGGCATTTCTCACACCAGTTCACATGGGTCTTTTTGCGATAGGCCAGGCCCTTTTCAAACATTTCAAGAAAGACCAGTTGTTCCCACCGATAATAGTCGGGATCGCAGGTGGCCAGTTCCCGATTCCAGTCATAACTGAAACCCATCCTTTTCAACTGTGTTTTCATGCTTTCGATATTGTCGTAAGTCCATTTGGCCGGATGGGTATTGTTCTCTATGGCGGCATTTTCAGCGGGCATGCCAAAGGCATCCCATCCCATGGGATGAAGTACGTTCTTGCCGCACATTCTCTTATAGCGTGCCACCACATCACCAATGGTGTAGTTTCTCACATGTCCGATGTGTATTTTACCGGAGGGATAGGGAAACATTTCCAACAGGTAATACTTCTCTTTTGAGGGGTCTTCAAAAGCGCTGAAAGTGCCCTCCTTTTCCCAATTGCGCTGCCACTTGGGTTCCAATTCAAGCGGATCATATTTCATTTTCGTTCTTCCTGTGTCTTCGGATGCATCTTTTTCAAAAATCCCAAATTCATCAACCGAATCTTTTTTGGCATCCCCAAAAAGATCGGGCCGATTGTAGATGTTGTCTAAAACGCCGTTGATATATCGGCTGGAATCTTCGCTGCCGAATCTCTTTCCCAATTCAACGGCTTCATCGAGGGAGACTCTGGGAGGGATCTCTTCCAGGTAAATCATCTCAAAGGTTGCCAGCCTTAAAATGCTGCGGTCCAGCCGGGCCATCCGTTCAAGCCGCCAATGGCTGGAAGAACTGCTGATGATGCGGTCGAGAGTGCTTTTGTGATCACAGACGCCTTGAACCAGGGTTCTGGAAAAACCGGTAGCGACCCGCGCCATTTCAAAATTGTCGTTGACGAGACGAAATGCCTCCTCTGGCTCGTCATCGCTGTATTCCAGATGAAAAAGAACCTGAAGGGCCAGTTCCCGGGCCCTTCTTCTCTCCCCTTGAAAGTGCTTCATGGTCTTCGTGTGAGGCGGCAACCGGCACGGCTCTTACGGAATAGCTTTGAGCAGACTGACCATTTCAATGGCTGCCATTGCCGATTCAAATCCTTTGTTTCCGGCTTTCGTGCCCGCGCGTTCAATGGCCTGTTCGATGGTATCGGTGGTTAAAATACCAAAGGCGATGGGTATCCCCGTATCCAGGGACACACTGGCGATCCCTTTAACGGCCTCATTGGCCACATATTCGTGATGCGTTGTGGCCCCCCGGATAACGGCGCCCACGCAGATAATGGCGTCATATTGGCCACTCATGGCCAGCCTTTTGGTTACCACCGGCATTTCAAAGGCTCCCGGAACCCAAAATACCGTGATGTCTTCCTCAGCGGTTTCGTGCCGGACCAGTGCATCAATGGCCCCTTCCATCAGTTTACGCGTAATCAACTCGTTGAAGCGGCTTGCAAGGATGGCAAACCGCATTCCTTTCGATATGAGTTTCCCTTCTATGATGTTGACCATGAGGTCCTCCTCCCCAAAATTCGAGCGTCAATTCTGCGATTTTTTTGAGCGAGCCCTAAGAAATGCTAACCTTGTCCAGAAGATGTCCCAGTTTCTGGCATTTGGTCGACAGATAACGAATGTTTTCCGGCCTTGGAACACACTCAATGGGGACTCTGCCCGTCACTTTCAGTCCATAACCTTCAAGTCCGACAATCTTCTTGGGATTGTTGGTGATCAATTTCATCTTTCGAACGCCCAATGACACCAGAATTTGTGCGCCCACACCATAATCCCTCAGATCCGCCGCGAAGCCGAGCTCTTCATTGGCTTCAACCGTGTCAAAGCCTTTGTCCTGAAGTGCATATGCTTTCAGTTTGTTGGCAAGGCCGATCCCCCGGCCTTCCTGTTGCAGATAAAGGATAACGCCCCTCCCCTCTTCTTCAACCATGGCCATGGCCCTTTTTAATTGCTCACCGCAGTCACAGCGGTAGGAATCAAACACATCTCCCGTGAGACAGCCCGAGTGGACGCGGACCAGAATGTCCTTGCCCGACTCGATCTCTCCCTTAACCAGCGCCAGATGTTCGTAGTCGTCAATATCGTTTACAAAGGCAATGGCTTTAAACTCCCCGTAAGGTGTGGGAAGTACTGTCTCTGCTTCAGGACGGACAAAGGATTCGGTCCGCATTCGGTAGGAAATGATATCGGCAACCGATGCGATCTTAAGGCCGTGTTCCTCGGCAAAGGGTTTCAGATCCGGAAGCCGGGCCATGCTGCCGTCATCTTTCATAATGCCGCAGATAACCGCTGCAGGTTTAAAGCCGGCCAGTCGTGCCAAATCAACGGATCCTTCGGTCTGTCCTGTTCTGAAGAGGACGCCCCCTCTTCTGGCCCGCAAGGGGAAAACAAACCCCGGCTGCACCAGGTCTTCAGGCTTTGCATCATCGGCCACGGCTGTCAGAACCGTGTGTGCCCTGTCTGCGGCACCCATTCCCGAGTGCATTCCCTGAGCCGCCGCAACTGAAACCGTAAATGCCGTCTGAAAGGGGGATCGATTCTCATCAACCATCTGTTTGAGACCGAGTCGTTCCACAATGGCGGGGTCCAGAGCCAGACAAATGAGCCCGCGGGCATATTTGCTCATGAAATTGACAGCTTCCGGTGTGACTTTTTCCGCTGCGATGGTGAGGTCTCCCTCGTTTTCCCGGTCTTCATCATCCACCAGGATGATCATTTTTCCCTGTTTTAAGTCTTCGATGACTTCTTCAATTGAACTAAATTCCATACTAATTTCCAAATCCGTATTTTAAAAGTGTTTCCATGGTGACTCCGGAAGACCCTTTCCCTTCCGGTTCGGGGCTTTTTGTGGAAAGCAGTTTTTCCACGTACTTCCCGATGAGATCGGTTTCAATGTTAACCGCCTCACCCACATTCTTCCCGAGCAGTGTTGTCTCAGTTCCGGTGTGGGGAATGATATTTACATCAAAAAACGTTTTTTCACAAGCATTAATGGTCAGGCTGATGCCATCAACCGCAATGGAACCTTTCTCAATAATATAGCGAGAAAGGTTTTCCGGGATCCCGATTTTCAAAAGCCACGAACGGCTTTTGGGCTCCCGGTTGAGAATTTTCCCCATGCCGTCCACATGGCCCGACACCAGATGCCCTCCGAGTCGGTCCGTAAGACGCAATGCCCGCTCGAGATTTACGATTTCGCCCTGTTTCAGCAGGCCCAGGGTGGTTCTTTTAAGGGTCTCAGCGGAAACATCCATGAAAAGTCCGTCTCCCTCCATTCGAGAGACGGTAAGGCAGACGCCGCTTACGGAAATGCTGTCGCCCAATTTGCAGCCGCTCATTTGAAACAACGGCGAAATGCAGATTTCCATGGAATCCTGCATGCGACGCATGCCCTTTATCCTGCCAACCCCCTCGGTCAGTCCGGTGAACATCTCTCTATCTCCTCTGTCCTTCAGTGCGCCGGGGAATCTTAAACGGTGCCCGGTCAGGCACTAAACCGTTTTCCTCTGACCACGTTTCTCCCTTCTATTTTAGCCCGATAGAGTGCCTTGTCCGCCTGATGGATAATGGCTTCGTATGAAATGCCCATTTCTTTCCCAGGGGGTGCGAAACCTACGACACCGAAGCTGGCCGTTATGCGGATTTCTTGACCGTCATAGGTGGTGACCTTTTCGGATACGGCTTTTCGAAGCCGTTCCGCGGATGACATGGCACTTTCAAAATCCGTTTCCGGCAGCACCATCAGGAATTCCTCGCCGCCGTAACGTGCGATCCAGTCAACATTCTTCCTCATTTCTTCTCTGATGGACTTGACGAAGTTCTTGAGGACCAAATCTCCTGCCTGATGACCGTAGGTATCGTTGACCCGTTTGAAATGGTCAATATCTGCCATTATCAGGGAGACGGAGCGGCGGTAGCGGTTCGCACGGGTGATCTCCTTGGCCAGGTATTCGTCCATGTAAGTTCGGTTGTAGCAGCCCGTGAGCTTGTCGGTAATGGAAAGAAGCCTGATCTTGTCATAGGCATCCTTCAGTGATTTCTCCAGTTCCAAAATACGAAGGGCTGTCTTCAGCCGAGCGATCAATTCAGATCGATCAAAAGGCTTTGTAAGGTAATCGTCTGCTCCGGCCTCAAGACCCACGATAATGTCTTCTTTGGAATCCCTGGCGGTAATTAGAAAAATGAAGACATAACCTTCCGTGGGATTCTCTCTGATGGCCCGGCACAGCTCAAGGCCGTCCATTTCAGGCATTCCCCAATCCGTCAGAATGATCGGAAAAAACTTTTCTTTGAACATTTTCAGCGCTTCACGGCCGTCTGAGGCGGATACCACTTCATAGCCTGCCTGGCTCAGTGTTATCTCCATGAGGCGTCGCGAAACCGCATTGTCTTCTGCAATGAGTATGGGAAAATCGTTTTTCAAAAGCGATGTCCTTTGAGTCCCCTAAAACTTCTCGGAAAATCTTAACTCAGGCTTTTTTTGCTTTAACATAGCCTTCATGTTTTGTTAAGCAGATATTTGTTGTTACAGGTGAAAAGGGAGCGGAAAACGAGCAGGCCACCAAGGAAGCGGGTTATGAAGACCAACGTCTTGACTCCACCCATGGCGGGCGCTATATTCCAATCGTCGACCCAATTGCAGGAATGGAGCTACCCATGCAGGAAATCTTCTTACCCATACAACAGGACATGCCGGGATTCAATCCCTTTTTCGGTTCCTGGATCTGTCGGGATGATGTAACCATCATGGTCGATCCGGGACCCGCCAGTACGGCCCATCGGTTGATTGATGCCATGGAAACATCGGGAATCAAGGGATTGGACTATGTTTTGCTCTCCCATATTCATATTGATCATGGGGGTGCCCTTTGCGAAATTCTGAAGCAATATCCGGAAGCAAAAGCCGTCTGCCATGAAAAGGGGATCCCCCACCTGGTGGATCCCACGAGATTATATGATGGGAGTGTCAAAGTGTTGGGGGATGTGGCACGCACTTACGGTCCACCCAAACCTGTGGAAAAGGAGCGGTTGATTCCTCATACGGCCTGCGCCGTTGATGGCCTGGATATCATTGAAACGCCCGGACATGCGGTTCATCATCTCTCTTTCACATTTCGGGACAGGTTATACGCCGGTGAAGCAGCGGGAAATTACTTCATTATAGACGGCCAGGAATACCTGCGTCCGGCAACGCCTCCCAGATTTTTCCTGAATGTATTCAGTGCCAGTGTGGATCGGTTGCTGGCCCTTGAGGATTTACCGATCCGTTATGCTCATGTTGAAAGTGCCGCCACATCCCATCGGCTGCTTGAGTTATTCAAGAATCAGCTCCAACTGTGGGAGTCGGTCATCGGCGGATTTGCCCTGGGAAGAGGCCCCAAAAGAGAGATCATTCAGGATTGTATTGATCAATTGCTGAAGGAAGACCCCAGCCTCGCAGCCTTTGCGGTCATGGACAGAGACACCCAGGAACGAGAAAAGATTTTTATGGCAAATTCGGTTAACGGATTCTTGGGATACTTGGATGAGAAAACAGGTAATCAGTGAAACGCATAGAATCGACTTATGAAACATAATGAATTTTTAGAAAAATCAAATTTTCGATCTCTCCTAGAGGACGACGGTGCTGACCGCATTCAGGACAAACTGACAGTCATCGATGTGTTTTTGAGCACCGAGGATCACATTACCCTGGAAGAGATGCTGCAACTTCTTAAAGAAGAGGGCTATGAATTTGATGTGGGTTTCGTCAAGCACTGCCTGCATCGCATGGTGGAACTGGGCTTTGCCCAGCGGAAAACTTTTGAGGGACAACCCATCCGATATGAACATCGTCACCTGGGCCGCCATCATGACCATCTTGTGTGCACCAAATGCGGGAAGATCGTGGAATTCGCCAACGAGGACATCGAACGGCTGCAGGTGGAAGTGGCTGCCGGTTACGGTTTTCACATGTTGCAGCACCGAATGGAAATCTACGGCCTCTGCTCGGACTGTTATGGCAAACGAAAACCCTTAATACCGCTGGCCATGGCCAAAGCCGGCGAAACCGTATTCATTAGAGAGGTGGCCGGTTGCAGGCACAAACAAAGCCGGTTGGCCTCAATGGGCCTGAAATCCGGTGATCGTGTTGAGATCATCAACAATACGGGCGGTGGAAGGGTGATTCTGGGGCTTGAAAACACGCGCCTGGCCATCGGCAGGGGAATGGCAAACAAAATCATGGTCTCCCCTGTTCCAAAGGACATCTGATGGACGTGATCGAACGGTGGCTCAATTTCCTCAAACGGTTTTTTGCAACAATTCCCGAAGTCTGTCCCGGATTTTTCTAATGGTTTTTTCAATTGGGCTGCGATAATGATACCGGGCTTTCTTTTCCGGGCTGACCCATTTCGGAGAATGCCTGAGTGCCAGTTTGACGATTGCCATCTCGTCATCCAGCATGAATCTCTTAAAAACCAGATTTAAGGGCGGCCACCGAAACTCGTTGTTTGAAATGGATGCGGCCCAATCGACGATATACGGCATGCCGTCGATTCCCATAAGCGTGTTGGGCGCCCGCTTTAAATCGCAGTGAGCCACACCCCGGTTGTGAAAAGCACTTACCAGCGCATCCATGGCATCAAAAAACCTGTGGGGAAGTTTCATCTCCTTTTCGAGATTTTCAAGACTCCTCCCCTTGATTTCTTGTACGGCCAGCGCCAATCCTTGGATAACACCGTAGAATTCCGGCACGCCCTTGATTCCCTCAAGCTTTCTATACGCTTTTGCTTCACGCCAAATGAGAAACCGTCCCACCACATTTCTGAAAAGAAAAGGGTTTCCGCTGAAATCCTTGACCACTGCCCGAATGCCGTCCTTTTCCAAAACCCAGATGGTCGGTCTTGTGTTTGTGGCGTCTCTCAGCACACATGGGTTTGATTTTGGTAGATCCGATAACCTCAAGGTACGGAAAACATCATTCTTTGTCATTTGCCTTGCTACAACTACAGATCTTGAGAAATAAGGGACAGTAACCCATTTTCTGGTTTTGGGTTTCCCTTTTCAATGGCTCGCTGATGCCCGAATGCCTAAGACCTTATATCGAACGCCAATTTTCCCTGCAACCATAAAAAAGGAAGGACCGTCCCTTGGGCAGCGGTGAACAACAGAACCTCTTACTTGACGAAACTTTAGCAATTCCCTATATGGGATCTGACCCAATGGTCATAAACAAAGGAAGGTTCCTTATCAGTAAACACCCAAAGGAGAGATCAAGGTTTCGGGAAATTGTCCGACCTATCAATACGAAGGAGGAATGATGGCAACCGTTGGACTCGGTTTTTGTTGGGAAGAGATGCCCGTTGGGTTCAGATTTCGAACCATGGGCCGAACCATTACAGAGACAGACCTTGTGAATTTCATCGGTACAACGGGATTAACAGAGGCACTTTTCACCGATACCATCTATGCTGCAAGGCATGCGCCCAACAAGGGGCGTATTGTTCCGGCGGCGCTTTTGCTCGGCTTTGCCGAAGGACTCACCGTTCAAGCCACGCTTCAGGGAACCGGCCTGGCCTTTTTGGGGATGGAAGTGACGGTTAAAGGCCCCACTTTTGTGGGTGATACCATCCACGTGGAAGCGAAGGTCACGGAATCTCGACCCTCCAGCAAAGACCCCCGGCGCGGTTTGGTGTGCACCAAAAACGCCATTGTCAATCAAAGGGGAGAGACGGCCGTGGTCTATACGCCCATACGGCTGATGGTGGGAAGAGAAATGCGAGCCTCCCATTGGAAAGATGAATGCCCATAACACGCCGAGAGCCGTAAGCGGTGTCACCCGAGAAACTTCTCAAATCCCATGTGCTGGTGCAGATTCATGAAGGTATTCTTGCCCCTTTTGAAAAGCAAGGAAAGGTATTTGAACCCCTCGTAAGGCAGTGCATACCGTTCGAGGCCGGGTTCCGTACATCGTTGGCATTGGGGAAATTTTCCTATTTTTTTGCGCAGCTCGGATGCTTTTTTTGATCGAAAGAGATGAGCGGGGTTTTCATCCGCAATGTTGCCGGGGCTGATGTCAATCAAAGGACACAAGAGCATGCGTCCGGTGCTGCGCACAAAGAAGTAATTAAATCCACAGGTGCAAGGTTTTTCCATGATACCCCCTTTCAGATGGCGGGCCAGTGCATCTGCATGGTAGCTCCATCCAGCGCCGTCGGTCTCGAAAAAGGCGGCTATTCTCCTCTTCATTTCAACGGTGAACTCAAAGTCAAGAGCGCGTTCAGGGTTCAGGTATCGAGCGCGGGTTATAATGCATGGGGATATAATGGTAAAAAGACCCTTTTGTCGTGCATAGCGTGAAATATCTTCCAGACTGTCGACATTGCGTGGAAGGATGGTTGTTTTAAGACCGATAATGAGATTGGGATAATGGTCTCTCAACTCCACCAATCTCTCTATGGTCTCATTGGCTTTTGTCCAGGCATCTTTGTGGTTCCTGATTTCATCGTGGATAGCGCCGATCCCGTCCATGGCGCAGACCATCACCAGATCAATGTCCACCCTTTCGAGATCTTTGAGGATTGCATGCGTATAATCCAAAACCCGTTGTGTCAAAAGGGCGTTGGTGGTTATGGCGATGCTCTTTAGCTTTGGAAGATTTTGTTGCTTTAAATGGGAGATGCGCTTTATAAGTTGCGGGAGATCTCTTCGAAGAAACGGCTCTCCACCGGTAATATCCAGTTCTCTCAAATCGGAAAAAAGATCCGAGGAAAGGAGACGAACCCATCGCTCCATGGGAAGATCTTTCACATCGCCGGGAATCCTCCAAATATTGCACATGATGCATTTTGCAATACACCGATGTGTTATTTCCAGACTCAACGCTTGGGGCCTTCCAGGATGTCCCAATCGTTTTAAATACTGAAAGTAAAAGCCGTTCAGTAAAAGTTTCGCTCCTATGCTCAGAACATCTCCGTTCATTCTAAATCTCCCAAAATTCCATCCAGGTTTTGCCGAATGCTGCTGATGATTGAGAGGCTATATCGCGAATTGTTGGTCACGGTAAAGAAAAAAGACGCATATACAAAAGGATTTCATATATCGATATTGACATATAGCACATTTGATATAAAATGCTCGAAGACATGAAAGCCGCAGTTTTTGCGACTTAACTTCAATACGGACGGGAGGACTAAGATTGGACTGCAAAGTGCTTATCGACGGAAAATGGGTTAATTCCGAGAATGGAGAGACGATTACGGTGATCAATCCCGCTAATGGAGAGATTGTTGGAACGACACCCAAATGCGGCGAAGCAGAAGTCGAGAAGGCGGTTGCCGCAGCTGGGCAGGCATTTTCCGCGTGGGCGGCCAAAACAGTGAAGGAAAGATCCAAGGTCCTTTTGAAAATGTCTCAGCTGATCATGGAAAATCAGGAAGAACTGGCCACTTTGGAAACAAAGGAGCGGGGATCTCCAATTCGCAAAACCATGAATTTTGACGTGCCGCTTTGTGCTGAGCAATTGGAATTCCTTGCCGGTGCTTCCTGGGATTTGAGCGGGGAAACGCTTCCTGTGGGTCCCTTTTGTATGTCCATGATCACGAGGGAACCTCTGGGCGTCGTTGGTCTCATCACACCCTGGAATTTTCCCGCTCTGATGGTGGTGTGGAAAATGGGTGCAGCTCTCGTCACAGGAAACACTTGTGTCATCACCCCCCCCTCGTTGGCACCTTTGACTGCCTTGAAATTGGGGGAGATCGCCATGGAAGCTGGTGTTCCCGATGGTGTGGTAAATGTTGTTACCGGTCCTAGGCGTATTGTTGGTGAAGCATTGGTGAGACACCCGAAAATTGCCAAAATCGGGCTCACCGGCGATACGGCAACCAACAAGCGGATCATGGAAGTGGCCAGCAACACCGTAATACAGGTGGGGCTCGAATTGGGTGGTAAAAACCCTTTTATTATCATGCCAGATGCGGATGTTGATGCAGCTGTGGAAGCAGCTGTCTTCAGCGCCTTTTTTAACACGGGACAGGTCTGTGCTTGTCCCAGCCGCTTCTATATACATGAATCGCTTTACGATACGGTTGCGGAAAAACTCGTTGCAGGTGCCAGCGCTCTCAGGTACGGTGATACCACCGATCCTGCTACGGTCATCGGACCGGTGGCTTACAAGACCCATCGCGATAAAATTGAGGCCTACATTCACGGAGCAAAGGCGGCAGGCGCTGAAATACTGCTTGGTGGCGAAAGGCCCAATACACCAGAGACCGTAAACGGTTTTTTTGTGGCCCCGACGATTTTGGGGAATTGCACCAACGACATGGAAGTCATGCAGGAGGAGATATACGGACCCGTCGTGGGACTCGCCCGTTTCAGTTCACCGGAAGAAGCCATATCTCTTGCCAATGATACCCGTTACGGACTCTGCGCATCCGTCTGGACCAAGGACATACGGGCCGGTCTCACAATGGCTGGACAGATCAACGCTGGAAACGTTTGGGTCAACGAGCACCTCATGATATTTTGTGAAACGCCTTTGGGGGGATGCAAACAGTCCGGGTTTGGAAAGCATCTTTCCACTATGGCCTTTGATGAATACACTGCCACCAAGCACATCTACGTGGACCTAATCGGCCAGTCTGAAAAGCCGTGGCCTTCACTGATAAAATAGCATGAAAGGTGGATGAAGCGCCTGGCTATCCTTGCCCGAAGGCCGGCATCCGCCTTCGGGAAATAACCATCCCATTGCTCAGCAGCTCGAAAATTTTGTGCTTGACCCACAACGGGAATTTTTCTATATCACGCTTGAAAGCTTATCATCATCTCTGAAGCGTTTTTTCTGTAAGTGATGAGAAATGGAATAAACGCCTCGGGCGTTTTCAACGTCTGGGGCATTTTTGTGCGTGAGTTTAAGAAGTTCCCCGAATCTCCGGGAATCGAGAAAGGAGCGGTGTATGGACCAGAAAGTCATCATGAGCGGCATTCAACCCACGGGAGACATTCATATCGGAAACTATCTGGGTGCCATCAGGGAGTGGGTGGAACTTGCCAAGACGCATTTGAGCTTTTACGTAATCGTTGACTACCATGCCATCACCATCGATTATGATGTGGAGCAGTTTCAGTCCAACATATTCAATGCGGCCATGGTCAATATTGCATGCGGACTTGAACCCGGGACCTGTAATCTGCTCATTCAATCTCATATCCCCGAGATTTTGGAACTGAATTGGGTTCTGGCTTCCTGTGCCATGGTGGGCCGCTTAAGCAATATGACCCAGTTTAAGGAAAAGGGTGCCCAAAACGAGGCCAATGTGAATGCCGGCCTGTTCAATTACCCAATTCTTCAGGCGGCGGACATCCTGATCTACAAGGCATCTCTCGTGCCAGTGGGGGAGGATCAGTTTCAGCACCTGGAGCTTTCAAGAGAGATCGCACGGCGGTTCAACAAACGCTTTGGCGAGACTTTTCCTGAGCCCATGCCGTGCGGAAAACCGGCCCGGGTCCTCGGCCTCGACGGAGAAAACAAGATGTCCAAAAGCCTGAACAACTATATCGGCATCATTGAATCTTCGGAATCATTATGGAAAAAACTGGCCCCCGCCAAAACCGATGTCCAGCGTGTACGCCGCTCCGACCCCGGTCGGCCCCACCTCTGCAATATCTATGCATATCATGAGTTTTTCACGCCCGAAGAACCCCGGCAGAACTGCTACGAAGAGTGCAAAAAGGCCGGTATCGGCTGCATTGATTGTAAACGGATTCTGCACGAGCATCTTCTGAAGGCTCTGGCCCCCATTAAAGAACGGTACCGTGAGTTGGAGCAACAGCGAGACGTGGTTTATGATTTTCTCCATGACAGCGCCGCCAAAGCACGGGAAGTGGCCGGAAAGACCATGGATGAGGTTCGACACAAAATGGGGATCCGGTAAATTGCCCTGCGCCACCGGGCTTAATCTACCGGGAGCCGCTACCGAAAAAGAGGACTCACACGATCATCAATGCCTTTGAAGCGAGCCATCCCTATTCCAATCACGTACACAAAGGGCCGCATCCTTGACTTCATAAATTCGCATTCCCGGCTTCCATACACTGGCATCCCCCACCAGCACAACCTGCTCCTTTTGTACCTCGCATCTTGAAATGTGCACTTCCAGGGACATGGTGGTTTCGCCCTCCGGAATCTGTCCGCGATATTTCCAGGTGGTTGTGTGGTCGCTCAGTTGGGTGAAATAGGGAGAGGTCATATGCTTGCCCGCATCAAGAAAGAGCGCGTACACACGCATTGCCTCCAAAACCGCCTCGATTCCGGATGATCCGGGCATAACCGGATCTTGATGGAAATGGCATTTAAAATACCAGTCATTTGGATGAATTCTTCTGGTGGCATGGATATACCCTTTCTGATAACGTCCGCCCTGTTCAATGATTGTGACCCTATGCAAGAGATCCAATTGATGGCGGGCCAGGCCGTAAAAGGGGGTTTTTTCCGTCACACGCTCTAAGCGCTTTCTATCTTTAACATCTCGCAAGTTGAGATCGATTTCAGGAAAACCATTCGTATCTTCCGTCTCGCACCAGGGGCGAACGTCCCGTCCCCCGTCAAGTCCAACCTGACGGTCAAGGGCAATGGGGCTGAACTGTCCGAAGACGATCTCTCCTTCATAGAACATTTGCGCATCACACGCCAACTGGAAGGCGTATTTTTGCAGCACCATTCCATCGAGGTTTGTAGACGAAATCAAGCGGGTGGTATTGGTCAAGGTTTTTCCCCGAACGTCAACATCGTCGATCAACCGGGCGGTGCCATCAAGGTTGCGGATAAAGAGGCTTTTGTCAGGGTATAATAATGAGGTGCCCAATTGAATGGAGAGAAAACCGCTGGGTTGCAGAGCGAATTCCATGAGAATCGAATACGGCAATGACGGCCCTCCATTATGGCGGTAATACCAGGGGGTAATCGGGACGTCGTATTCCGTTTGAATGGTTGAACCTTTCATAAACTGAAAGCGTTCCGCCCACCCACCCACAATATCGTGGATTAGGCTGAGATGGGTATTGGGAACCCGAGAGATTTTTATTTCACCGGAATCATAGATGGCAAAATCCTGACCAAGATACTTTGAATAGGCTCCTCCCAGTGAGATATCCTTGATACACTCTTTTGAGAACAGGATGGATTCCGGTGTTCTCTTCTTCCATTGGCATTCACGCTGTTTCTGTGGAGGCGTTGCCGTCTGCAAGGCCGGATGTTTTTCATGTAACCGTATTCCCCCGTTATGAAAATGAACGATAATTCTTCCATCAAGCAGGATATCAATGTTGCCCTTGATGGTTGGCTCAGGGGTCAATCCGATTTCGGTGACTTCCAGGCGGTATGTGATTTTTTGACAGTCAGGCGTCACCTGTCCCCGGCATTGGCTGCTTTGTTTTGAATCAGGGATCGTCTGAAATCGAGCGTCCATCATGATGCTCTGTAAACCCAAATACAGGGCGTAGAATTGCAGCAGTTGGCTACAGCCTTCTCCCATAAGAGTGCCGGGCAACACATGATCGTCTTGAAAATGACAGGCAAAATACCAATCATCCGGGGTGAAGTCTTTTTCCGCCACAATGAGCCCCAACCCAAAGGCGCCTCCAACAGGGTCCACTGAAATTACCCTGTCAAGCATCAACATTTTTCGGGGTGGCAGGCGTAGCGAGGGATTCTCGCCTTCCTGCCAATAATGATCGCCGAAACATGCGGCCAGATCTCCTTTAACAAGACAAAGGATGTCGGTTTTCGTAAATGCTGCCTTACGGCATACCAACAGCGGTTCGAATTCTTGTTTTATAATGGCCTTCCGTTTATCAAGCTCCTGTTCCGAAAACACCACCCCTTTTCCGTGGATGATCTGATCTTCGGAAAAAAAACCCGCGCTCCCTTCTTCCATTTTTAAAAGGCGCCTTTCTCCCACAAACCCTTCATAATTAAAGAAAAACAACAAATTCTCACCCTTTTTCACAAACGATGTCACTCGAACCGTAAATCGTAATGTATCCCCTTCTTTTGGTAGCTCGCTAAAAAATGTCAATGTACCACCCAGAACGCGGTAGATGTACTCTCCTTTGTTCTCAAAATCAGCCCCAATATAACTTACGAGAAACATGTTGCATTGGCCCACTTCCACGGCGATGGCCCAGGGAACCTGTCCATCAACACTGTACCAGGCATTTTTGGGGATATCGTATTCTACGGTGATTGAGGAAGGCTTAAAGCGTCCGCGTTCAGCCTGAATATCGGTCACCCGGCTTGCGAAAAGATAGGGAGGCAGCGGCAATCGGGCCCGCCTGGGATATGTGTCAATAACGGCATATTCCGGTCCCAGCACACGTGAAATCTGTCCTCCGGCAAATTCCTTTAAATCCTTGTAATCAAAGAGGATGTTTTGAGGTGAGGGTACTGATACGGTTTCATCGGATCTGGAAGACAATTTCGATAGTTGATCCTTGTTGGCACCGCCCCCTTCTTCCTGGAGATGAAACGGAACAAAGAGCGAATTTAACCGCTTGCTCAGGGTTGCACCGGCGTCACACAGGGCGGTGTACGTTTGTCCTTCCCGATCATGGGAGACGAGATCGGCGACCAATTTGTTTTCTCTCAAGGATTTGAGGCGCATTGTGACGTAATAGGGCTCTCCCCGGGGCACAGGCCGATAGAATTTGGCGGTACTGATACCGAGGGGCAGTCCAACGGGACGCTGAAAATGGATCAGCCAGACCAACATGGCGTGAAAGTTGACGTCAACCGAAATGGCGTTAAACTCTCGGGAATCAAATTGCCCCAGAAACGTCTCTTCATCTAACGGCGGAAGCATACATTCCATGGTCAGACCTTGTTCACTGATATTCAGGATACGGCTTGCGCCCTGAAAACCGGGCCCATGAAACAACCGGGCATTCTCCCCGTGATATAAGGGGATCTGTTGGGCTTCCGGCTGCTCTGTCAGGTCAATTGGCGAATATATCTGACTGGGGGGAGGCTGTAAGGATAAGGAAAGGTGACAATCATAATGCTGATAACGGTTTCGGCTTTCGGATTCACTCCAAATCTTGGCACGCAAAGCAATTTCATCGTCTTCTGGGGAATTGCCGGTTTCCTCAAGAACCAAAATGTATTTATCCGCCAAGGTTTCATCAAACACGATCCCTTTGGTCACCTTAAAAGAGTCACTCTGAAAAGCTGTATAGCCGGGATAGCGTTGTTCGGCGGTCGTCACAATCCATCCCATGGCAAAAGCAGTGGGCAACACCGATACACCGCCGATAATATGGTCTTGCAGGAACGGATTCCCTTTAAGGGATAATCTTCTGGAAATGCGATGATGGCTTGAAACCGGCCTCCTTGCGCCATTTCTTCGGCTCAAAGGGGTTCCCACGACAATTTGCGCCGCTTTGTGCCGGTCACTGAAAAATCCTTCGGCAAATATGCGTGTCCCCTCAGAGAGAGGAATCAAGGGAATACCTAGTTGGGCAAAGTGCTGCCGCAATTCGGGTGTCACCATCCCACCATCCCAGGGCCCCCAATCGAAGGAGACAACATGACATTTGGGGTATTGTCTCCTGAACCGATGGGCGAAGCTGTCCAACACGGCGTTGGCCATGGCATAATCCGACTGTCCGGCATTTCCGTACACCCCCACAATTGAAGAAAAAATCGCCAGATGCTTCAGTTTTTGAGGTGCTACACAATCCAGCAGATTGTATAGCCCAATAACTTTGGGCGCATATACCACATCAAAATCTTCGGAGGTTTTCTTTTCAATCGCTTTGTCCCGCAACTCGCCGGCCCCATGGATAATTCCGGTAATCGGCGCAAAACCATCTTCCATCCTCTCAAGGGCTTCCCGTAGGGCCTCTTGGTCCGTGATGTCAACACTCACATATTCCGCTTTACCGCCCGCGTCTTTGATGGTTTGTAGCGTGGCGGCAACTTCCCGCTGGGCCCTAAGCCTGTTGAAGCTCTTTTGAATCTCCCGTGGTGTTGGAGGCATTCCCTGTTCTCTCTGATGCATCATGATACGCTGCTTTAATCCTGCTTCATCCTGACACCCTTCGGCCCATTGGGGTTCAGGTTCTAAAACAGTGCGCCCCAGTATGATAAAACGGCAGTGGGCCTGTTGCGCCAACGTCTTAAGGCACCGGGCTGTAATGCCGCGCCCGCCGCCGCTGACGAGAAAGACCGAAGAGGGGGAGATTGAGGTTGGCGACCGAGCATCAAGCTCATCTGCCTGTAACGAAGTCCTGGTGCGGGTAGAGCGTCCTTTATCGCTATATCCCACCTCCTTGATCAGGAGATTGGGATCGTAGAGCTCAGCAATAATCGCCTGAACAGCGGCCCGAGCGTCCATTTCCCGGTCAATATCAAGGGCCCGGCAAAAGACAGACGCCCATTCTTGACGCAAGGTGTTGGTTAATCCGGTGAATCCACCGTTTGAAGGGCACCAATCGACGCCGTTACAGAGACCGAACACGCCGTCCATGCGGGAAACCGTGATGAACGCGCCCCTTCCCTGCTTTGACGCAGCACTTAAGGGCGCCTTAAGATGTTTTGCCAGCAGAAACACCAGTTTCAGTAATGCTGTCTCCTGTTTAATGCATTTTTGTTCTTCCTGAGGGGTAAGATAGATCATTTTGCTAACGGGATGCAGGTAGACAAATGCATTGAGGGTTTCGTGTGTTTGAAAAAGCGTTTGAAACTGTTGGTCAAGGTGCTGTTCGTCCGTGTGTGTCACATCAATACATTCCACCTGTTCGGGAAAGACTGAGTTTTCGGAAACCAACGCATCCGGCAGCACGAGGGCCAACACCTTCCAATTGAGATCGAGGAACGCTTGCGCCAGCTTGGGGGCGATCTTTCCGCCATCATCCGTCATCAGACAGACTGGCTGTCCTGTTGTGAACTCAAGCAATTGATCCGGCGGAGGCAGGCGTTTTTCTTTCATCCCAGCCTGTTGAATATCGGGCGGCCCATGCGGGGTCTCCCCTGAATAAAGTGGACGGGACGCTTCCGTCTCTCTTTCACCCGCATCAGTTTTCGGTTGATCCGCCAGCAATTGACCCTGCTTTTTTAACGACGCCACAATTTCTCCCAAGGTTCGTAATCCCGCAAGTTCCTCAGGCTTTACCTGGGGTAAGCCTGGGTACAGTTCCTGGATTTCTCCCAGAATTTCCACGCGCTTAATGGAATCAATGCCCAGATCCGCTTCAATATCCATATCCAATTCCAGTGCTTCCGTGGGATAACCGGTTTTGTCACTCACAACCGCCAGCATGGATTGGGACAGGGCTTCCAAATCCGGGTGGGAGGACGATTTTCCTATGCCTGTCTCAGCTGGTGCAGTGCTTGTCTGCTGAATTCCTGAGGGCTGTTCCTCCTGGGAGAGAGTACTTAAGAGGGAGCCCCCCATCGTTGGTGACGTTCGTGAAGAAGCCGGTTCAATCTCAGGTGGTTTCATTTCCATTGGCGGGGGTTGGTCCGGCCATGTCTCAGGATGAGAGATGGGTGGAGAAGTTGCGGGACCAGAGGGTCTCTCGGAGAGAGAATTATCGTTCTCCCTTTCCGGTGACGGCAGATCCATAATAGCAAAATCAGATTCATCAGACCGACTATGTTCCAGGCAAAGGGCATAGTTATGCTGCGTGTGCATTTGATATTCGTGAAACTGTGCGAGAACCCTTTCAAAGCTCTCCTGCATCGCAGGTGTACATGCTTTTTGGGTCAATAACTCATAATGCTTTTGAATCAAACCTTCGTAGGCATCGGTAATGCGGCCTGCGGTTTTAAGATAGTGTTGATGTGTTGCCGTTGTCACTCCCTTCTTACTTGTGAAAAGTGGTTTTGAGGATGACGGCATCATTTTTTGGCGTCTCCGTTGTTTAGACGGTTCCCCTGTTCCGCAGTGGGGCTTGGATATTGTTGGGGATTCCTGTTCTTTCTCCTCTTGATTCCGGAGAGAGTGGGCAGATTGCTCACCTTTGGGCCTTGTGGCCGGGGCAAGGGTTTTTAGTGCTGTTTCAAAGGTCTCCTTGGTTTTCTCACTGACATAATTACCGCCGTTCAGACGGATCATCAGTCCTGAATCACGCTGAGCATGTGAATTCGAGGTTTGCCAAAACGCAACATTGCGGAGCGAGATCCCGGCGACCCGCAATTGTGTCACCGCATCCATCAATTGGCGAACGCTGTCTTTGCGGTTTTTTGAAGGGTTGCATGCCACGGCAACATGCGGTTTACCTTTAAGCGTGTTTTTCACCAAATGGCTCAGGGCATTTCCAGGGCCCACTTCAACAAAGACCCTTCCACCATCCCCATACATCTGTTCAATTTCCTTTTGGAATTTGACCGGCTTCAGGATATGGGCAGCCAGAATCCGTTTGATCTCATCCTGGCGATCAGGATATGGCATGGCGGTGGTGTTTGAATACACAGGGATCGCAGCCGGATGGAGTGGTGCGGCCTCTACCGCCAATGCAAAGGGCTTTTGGGCGTGGGCCACGAGCGGCGTATGAAAAGCGGCTGACACGGAAAGGGGAATTGTCGCTGCCCCTTCTGTTTGCAGCTTCTGTTGCGCCTGCCCCATTGCCATCGTCGGGCCGGCCAGCACCACCTGCGTTGGGGAATTCCAATTGGCGACGGTAATGTCCTGAAACCCTGCCATTGCCTTCTGAATCATCCCCGGATCACCTTTTACCGCCACCATGGTTCCTGCATCAAATCCCGGATCAGGCGGAGCTGCCATGGCCTGTCCTCTGGATTTCACAAGCGCGAAGAAGTCCTGGTCACGTAACAGGCCCGCTGCCCAAAGGGCCGTCAGTTCACCGAAACTGTGCCCCCCTGCTATATCCGGCGTGAAATCCGCCTGTTGCAATAGACGATAGATCCCAGCGCTAAACGCGCCAATGGCAGGCTGTGCATTCTCGGTACGGCGCAAGAGAGCGGATTGTGCGTCTCGTTCTTCAGACGTAAATACCGGTGGTGGATAGACCAGCGACGACGCCGGCGGGAGGGACTCGCCACAAAGGCGGCGATCCA